>CAZKMM010000039.1:0-19154 GCA_964553915.1 uncultured bacterium | reverse complement strand
AGCCAGAGTGCTCCGGCATTTTTTCTATTTATGAAGGGGGAGAAAATCTTTTTGTAAAGCAGGTTTGCGGGTTTTGGTGGTTCCAATTTTAAGTTTTCTTTTCTGGCTGGGCTGTGAAAAAGCTGTGGAAGAAAAAATTTTTTTTCCAAGATTAAAATGTTGCTTTTCTCACACTGGCAAGCCAAAGCAATTTAACAATCAAAGGCTTAGCCAGGAGTCTTTCAAAAGAGAGTTTGTTAGGCTATGAGCAGGAGGAAATGTTGATAATTTTTCCTCTTGACAAGGTTTTTAGGATTTATAAAATAGCAAACTGCTAGGGTTCCAGAGGGGGGTGAGCAGGGAGATTTTCAGAAGGCTGAACCTCACTTCGCAAAAGTAAAAATTTGTTTTAAAATTTTGAACACTTTTTCCACACCTGTGGAAAACTTATGGAAAAAGTTATCCGGCTAATAATTTGAATTTACAGCTAATCTCGTAATAGGAGGAAAGGATGGAAGACCAGGGAGTCTGGAGTAGAGTTATTGAGGAATTAAAATCTCGCCTGGAGCCAGAAGGGGTTGAGCTCTGGTTCAGCTCGGTAAAATTTCTTGGAAGGGAAGATGGAAAGGTTATTTTAAAAGTTCCCAATCATTTTGCTCGCAGTGAGATTGAGCAGAGGTATGGGAGCCATCTCCGCCAGCTGGCGGAAAAATATTTTTCCCAGCCTGCAGAAATAGAGTATCGGATTTCAAAGGAGCCGGATAAACCTTCACCTCAGCTTTTTACTATACCGGAAGCAAATAACTGGAAAGAAAAAGCTGTGCGGGCAAATCTTAATACCAGATATACTTTTGAAAATTTTGTCACGGGTCCCTGCAATCAATTTGCTTATGCGGCCAGTAAAGCGGTGGCGGAGAGCGGTTCTGAAGGGCAGAGCGGTAAATATAATCCTCTTTTTATCTACGGAGGAGTGGGTCTGGGAAAAACCCATCTTTTAAATGCGATTGGCAACCGGGTTCTTCAGAAAAATCCCAGCCTTCGGGTGGTTTGCGTGCAGGCAGAGGCTTTTATGAACGAGCTGATCAACTCCATCCGAACCGATAAAATCGTAGAGTTTAGAAAACGCTTCCGAAAAAAATGCGATGTGCTCTTAATGGACGATATAGAAATTCTTTGCGGAAAGGAGCGGACTCAGGAAGAGTTCTTTTATACTTTTAATGAGCTTTACGAATCCGGCAGGCAGATTGTCATGACTTCAGACCGGATTCCGGGTGAACTTTCCGAACTTACCGAACGGCTCCGGAGCAGGTTTGAAAGTGGAATGATTGTTGATATCCAGCCTCCGGAGTATGAGACCAAGCTGGCGATTATCAAGAAGAAAGCAGAGGAGAATCAGGTTCAAATTCCGGATGAGGTTTGTGATTATCTGGCAAAAAATATCAGAAGTAATATCCGGAAACTTGAGGGGAGCCTGGTTAGAATCTGCGCCTATGCTTCTTTAACCGGGGAGAAAATTACTCCGGAGCTGGCAAAAAGATTATTATCAGATATTTTTCAAGAAAATCAGGATTTAAATCCAGAAAAGATTCTTAAGGTAACCGCTCAAATTTTTGGTTTAAAGGTCCAGGACCTGAAAGGAGAAAAGCGGTTGAGAAAATATGTTCTTGCCCGCCAGACCGCGATGTTTTTATGTAGGAAGCTATTAAATTTAAGCTTCCCGGAAATAGGAGAAATAATGGGAGGAAAAGACCATTCCACAGTGATTCATTCCTGTAAAAAAATCTCTCAGCTTTTAGAAAAAAACCAGGAATTGAAATCCACTCTTGAAAAAATTTCCAATAGTCTGGGAGTGAGTCTGGACTTAAGTTAATATCCTGTTTAAAAGGCAGATGAAAAATTGGGGAAGATAATGAGGGAAAATTTTTCCAATAAATTTAACTCAGTTTTTAACAGGGTTTTAAAGAAGAAATTATCTACATATACTCTTGAAGATAAAGAAAAAAATATCCCGGAGAGGGGTTTTCAACTTGACTTATTATTATGAATAGAAAAAAATTATATAGAAATTATAATAAAATTAATAAGAGTAGTGGAAAAGATTTAAATTGTGTTCAAGAAAAAAATTGGGCTTAAAAAGTTCATTGCATAGGCTTAAAAATTTTGCTATATAATTAAAAAAACGGAGGGGAGATAATGAAAATTTCCGTGGATAGAGATAGTTTTTCCAGATGCCTTACCCGGCTTCAGGGAGTGGTGGAAAAGAGAAATACAATGCCGGTTTTGGCTAATTGTTTAATCCGAAGCGGTGATGATAAGGTTTATCTGCTCGCCACAGACCTTGATATTACCATTATTGATAGCTGTCCCGCAAAGGTAAAAAAGCCCGGCTCAGTAAGTGTAAATGCAAGAAAGCTTTATGAGATTTTTAAAGAGCTGGAGCCAGGAGAGGTGGAACTTGATGAGCCAGAAGCTCAAAAATTGGTAATTAACTACCAGAACTTTGTCTTTGACCTGCAGGGAATTAATCCAGAAGAATATCCTTTACTCCCCTCAGATGAGGGTTATGAATATTTCGGGATAGAAGCAGAAATCCTTTCAGAAATGATTGATAAAACCATCTATGCGGCTGCGGTGGAAGAAGGTAGATTTACCCTGAACGGAATTTTTATGGAAAAACATGAGGATGGAAAAAACCTTCGCTTTGTTGCTACTGATGGGCATCGGCTGGCTTTAATTGACCGGGAAGTAGAGGGGCTGGAGAGCTTGAATCTGGAAAAAGGGGTGATTCTTCCCAAAAAAGGGATGAGCGAGCTTGATAAGCTGATCGGCAGTGTTGAGGGAAAAATTGAGCTGGGAGTAAAAGAGAATCATATTGCCCTGAGGATTGGCGATACTTTACTTTTTATGAGACTGGTAGATGGAGAATTTCCGGAATACCGAAGGGTAATTCCAGAGGATAACCCGCTCAAAATAAAAATTTCCCGGGAGGAATTTTTAAAAAGCCTGAGAAAAGCCAGCACCCTGGTGGATGAAAAAGCCCGAAGCGTAAAGCTTAGTTTCAAAGATGGCAAGATGACCATAGAAGGAAGGCATCCCAGCTTTGGAATTGCCCGGGGTGAATGCGCCTGTGAATTTCAGGGAGAGGAGCTGGAAATAGGATTTAATGACCGCTACCTTTATGACATTCTTACCACAGTAAGTGGAGAGAATATTTTAATGGAGATTAAAGATGAAATGAGCCCGGTGCTCTTTAAAACCGATGACGATGAAAAGTATCTCTGCGTGGTGATGCCGATGAGAATCTAAAAATATGGCGGTTAGATGTCCAAAATGTTCTCGTCCTAATTCTCCTCAGGCTAAAAAGTGTATTTACTGCGGAGCTGAGCTTCCAACCCCAGCACCAGCTCAAAAACCAAGTGCTGAAAAACCTTTACCCAAAAAGCCGGCGAAAAAAGAAAAAAAACCTTCTGGTTATGAGCAGTTTTATTTGATTATCTCTCCTTTAGAGGCTTCGCTTTCCCTGGAGCAAAAGAAGAAACTGGCTCGGGCTCTGGGCTGGGATGAATATTCGGTTCAGGTCAGGTTTCAATCCCGCTATCCCTGGGTGTTAAAGATTTTTGATGATGCTCGCTCGGCTCAGGCTCTGGCAAGCACGCTTCAGGCTCTGGATGTGGACGCATATCTTTTGAAAAAAACCGGGCTGAGAAAACTGGGGAATAAACTCCTTGCCCGCTATGGAAAGCTGGAGGCAGAAGGGATTTTATTTACTCTGGAAAACCGCGAGGAAAAGCTTGCCCGGTTTGATGAAATGATGGTTTTGGTTCGGGGAAAGGTTCCGCTGGACCGAGAGCTTCTGGCAAAATTCCTCCCGGCGGATTCTGAGCAATTGCTCAAGGTATCAGGCAGTAGATTTGAGCAGATAATTAGCTGGCGGAAGCGGAGGAAAGAGCGGAAAAATATCTCCTCTGGAAGAAAAGGAATGGCAGTAAATTTTCTTATTTTTGACCTTTATTTAAAAGACCTCACCGCCTTGAGAATCCTGGAGACAGAATTTGATTATACCGGGATTATTAAGGAGGAGATTACCAGCCAGACCTTAAAGATGGAAAAATTTTTAAGCCTGGTTAAAGAAAAAGCTCCGGCATTGGTTGTGGATGATAGTTTTTCTCGGGCAGGATATTTCTACCCCAGCCAGAAGCGAGAGGAGTTAGGTATGGCAGGACTTTTGATACCAGAGAGCCCAACCGACCCGCTCAAGGAGTTTAATGATTACTCTAGCCGGATTTTTCTTCATTATTTGAGGAAGGCGAGGTTGAAGGATTAACTGTGCCAGCCGTAGAGTTTTTCTTCCTCTAATCTCTGCCTGATTATTTCCTCAAGGTAATCACGGTCTTCTGGAGGGATTTCAATAAATTCTATGCCCATTCCCGGCAGGGTGTTAGGCTTTCGGTTCTCGTCCCAGCGGTTCACCCAGGCTACCCTTCCGCTGGCAGAAACTTCTTTTTTCAGCTCCGGGATGATAATCCTTACAATGATTCGTTCACCTTCCGGGGCAGGCTTTAATGTGCGGACAAAACATCCACCCAAACTCAAAGTGGTAATATAACTGGAATGACGGTGGCTATTATAAGAATATTCTACCGGAAAATTGCAAAACACTCTCGGATGACGCCGTTTTTTGCTTGGCACCTTACAGAAAAAAACATTTACCCGATAAAGAATCTCATCAATTACTGAGCCTTTAGTCAAAAATCCATCCGCACCCATCTGGCGGAGTCGGGAAATTTCTTTCGGGGTCTTAAACACTCCGCTGATTATCAGAATAGGGAATTTCTTCCCTCCCAGCTCCTGCTGAATCTTTCTTAAAACCTCAAAACCATTCATCTTGGGCATTAACAGGTCTAATATCAAAAGGTCAATTTTGTTCCTCGGGTCGGAAAGATACCTCCAGGCTTGCTCACCATCCTCTGCGGTAATTACCTGATACCCCGCATCCGTAAGAATCTCTTCCAGCATTATCCGAATCGGATAGGTATCATCTGCCAGAAGAATTTTTTTTGGAGGGCTCATGTTAACTTTTTTTAACATTTTACTATTTTTTTATCGGTATTGGCAACAGAAAAATTTAGGGATTTTTTTGTAAAAATTTTTTAACACAAGCTGAATTTGGGTAAAAGAACAAATTTTTACAAAAATCCTTTTATAATCTCTTTTTTTCTAAACTAAGAACTGAGGAAATAAATCCCGAACTTATGAATTTAAGATGCAGAGAAAAGGAAGAGGATTCAAAAATAACCAAAATTGAGCGAAATTTGATTATTTTTTAATCTTATTGAGGATTTTCTGGCAGATATTCAGAATATTCTCCTCAGAAATTCTCTCAAGGCAGGATTTTAAAATTTCCGGGGAGCAGGGATAAGCCGGACACTCAGAGCAGGATTTATCCGGGATAATTGCATAGAATTTTTCGCTTTTTGGTTTCCATTTGTTCAGGTTTTTTTCCAGCCCGGGCTCTGGCACATAGATAGCAACAGCAGGGATTTCCACCGCACAGGCAAGGTGAAGCGGTCCGGAATCCATTCCGATGAAAAGCTGGGAGCGGGCGAGCAGGCTGGCAAGCTCTGGGATGCTCAGCCCAAAAGCTGGATATACCAGCTCGGATTTCCCCCCCCATTCTTTATGGAAGATTTTTTCTTCCTCCCTGGTGCCGATGATAATCGGGTGAAGGCGAAGTTCTCTGGCGATTTTTTCACTCAGGCTGGCAAACCCGCTCCATCTTCTCTGCGCCTGGGTGCGGGCAAAGGGATGAAGGATGATTCGGGGAGAGGGAATCCGGGAAAGGATTTGCTGGACTTTTTCTGAAGGTGGAGCGGTCCAGTATTCCAGAGCCGGGTCAAGTTCTCTGGCTCCCAGAGCCTGTGCCAGTTTCAGGTTCTGGTCTATGATATGTTCTTGCTCGGAGTAAGGGATTTTTTGGGTGAGCAGAGAAAATCCCCCGGGGTCAAAGCCGATTCTTTCTTTGGCACCGGCGAGGAATCCGAGCAGTTCGCTCCGAAGGAATCTCCGGAAGTGAACCGAATGAGTGAATTTCAATTTTCTGAGCCGGGCAATGAGACGGAGGTATCCAGGACCAGCTTTATGGGCTTTTTTCTGGTCATAGATAATCACCTGGTCCAGCCAGGGGCAGTCTTTCCAGAGGTCATAGGTGATGGGGTCGCAGAGCAGAGCAAGAAAAGCAGAAGGAAAGGTTTTTCTCACCGCCCGAATAGCAGGGATAGAGACAATTGCATTTCCGATGGAACCAAACCTGATAAAAAGAATCCGCATTTTAAGTAAAAATAGTTTTATTCCGGTTTTTTAGCAAATCCTGATCAGAGGCAGGAAATCAGAGACGCTTAATTTTTTTAATTTGTCCGAATGGTTTTCAAGCTGGAAAAGGTTCGGAGATATTGACAGAAAAAAGTCACACTTTTTCTGGCAGGGGGTAGCGTTTTTCCAGGATTTCTTTCTGGATTTCTTTGAACCGGTCAAACATTTTTTCAAACACTGCCAGGTCTTCTTCATTATCCACATCTATAGTGGGACCAGGACCGATGGTTTCAAAGGCAGTGAACCGGGTCTGGAGAATCGGGCGGACATATTCTAAAATTTCCGGCAGGCTTACTCCTTTTCTTGCCAGATTGCGAAGGAGCCTCCAGCCCTTGCCATCAAAAATTCTTCCTGCCTGAAGCACAGTAAAATAATAAAGTGCCCGTCCGCCGACCCGGAGTTTGGCAATAATCCAGAAGCCCCGGATGATATTCCTCCATAGCTTCTGATGTCGGAATTGATAAACCAAAGGAATAAATAGCTCCATTACATAACCGAGACGGGTCGGACGAAGCAAAAAGATGTTTGCCTGACGGAAGATGATGTCTTTCATCACAAAGTATGCAAAGCTGATTCCCTCATCGCCATTTTTCGGAGCAAAAGGCACCAGCATTTCCTTTCTGGTAATTCCAAAGACCATATCAAAATTCTGGCTGGGCGCGGTTTTGATGAACTCATCCACTTCCACCGGCTCCAGAAGAGGAATATCGCAGGTGGTTACCAGAACCAGTTTATCCTTTTCTTTAAGTTCCTTTAATCCGCTCCAGTCCTTTCCCCATTCATATTCCGGAAAAGTACTCAGAGAGCCATACCAGATGTTTTCAAAAACATTTTCTCCCTGAGGAAGGTATTTGATGGGTTTGGAATATTGAAATTCTGCTAAAAGTTCCCGGAGCCTCTCCTCGGGTCCGACGATATGGATTTTCTCCACTTCCTGCGCCCGCTCCAGAGCAGAGAGGACATAAGTAAGCAGGGGTTTTCCCCGAAGGTAGAGAAAGGCTTTATTGGTGCCATAGAGGAGTTTGGCACCTTTTCGGTCGCCGGCTAAAACTAAGGCATCAATTCCCATAGCAGGATTTAGGATTTTATCAGGTTTATCTGGGCTTGACAAATAAAAGGGGCGAGTCCGGGAAAAGGGACCCGCCCCTTTTCAGGCTTAATTATTCCTGAAGAAGTTTTTTGAATTCCTCAATCATAATCGGCACCACTTTGAACAGGTCATCAACAATTCCGTAATCTGCTTTCTGGAAGATGGGCGCCTCTGGGTCTTTGTTCACTGCCACGATGACTTTACTGGTTCTCATTCCAGCCAGGTGCTGGATGGCGCCGGAGATGCCAAATGCCATATACAGGTTGGGATTGACCACTTTTCCGGTCTGACCCACCTGCATATCTTGGGAGGCATATCCACTGTCTACCGCGGCTCTGCTGGCTCCTACCGCAGCTCCGATAACATCAGCCAGGTCAAAGAGAATCTTGAAGTTCTCTTTGCTCTTCATTCCCCGACCACCGCTGACAATCCGCTCCGCTTCAGTCAGCTCAATCTTTCCTTCCGCGGCCTTTTCTACCTGAACCACTTTGGCTTTAATTTCATCCGCACTGATGCCCGGGTCCACCTCAACAATTTCCGCACCGCCTTCTTTTTCCTCTGCCACTGGATAAGTATTGGGACGAACCGAAGCAATCTGAGGAGTGCCCACCAGCTCCACCTTGATATAACATTTACCCGAATAAACCGGACGGGTAATCTGGAGCTTGCCATCCACTACCTCTAAAGCGGTGCAATCTGATGCCATCCCCACCCCGAGCTTTGCGGAAACTCTCGGGGTGAGGTCTTTTCCCATTGCACTGGCACCGGTGAGGAATACCGCCGGGTCTGCCTGCTTGATGGCGTTCGCTACCGCACTGGCATATCCCTGAGAGGAATAAAGCTCAAAAGGGTCGCCATCAATCACATAGACCTTTTCCGCCCCATATTTTCCTAAAGAGCTGGCAAGGTCTTTTACTCCCTTGCCTACCACCACTGCGCTCAAAGGACCACCCAGCTGGTCTGCCAGCTGACGCCCGATATTCAAAAGCTCATAAGCAACCTTGCGAAACTTTCCTTCCCTTTGCTCTGCAAAAATCATTACTCCGCTTGCCATTGTTCTCACCTCCCTTGTTTTTAAATGATCTTGGCTTCTTCCCGAAGCAGTTTGACCACTTCTTTGACCATATCTTCGGTTTCCATTTCCTTGAAGATTTTTCCGGGGGGACGCTCGGGAAGTGGCAGGTATTCAATAATTTTCACCTTGGAGCCAGCTTCTCCTACCTCATCTGCGCTCAAGCCGGTCTCTGCTAAAGTCCATTTTTTGACCTCTTTCTTTTTCGCTTTCATAATCCCGGGCAGGGATGCATAGCGGGGCTCGTTCAAGCCCTTATCGCAGGTCATTACGCAGGGAAGAGAGGTTTCTATTACTTCTTCTCCGCCCTCAATCCTGCGGTTGCAGATAGCTTTTCCCTCCTGGATTTCCAGCTTGCAGACCGCATAGACCTGGGGCCAGCCAAGCAGTTCTGCCAGGTATGCTGGCACCTGAGCCTGGTCAAAATCAATTGCCTGGCGACCGCAGAGCACCAGGTCTGGATTTTCCGCCTTGATTACGCTGGCGAGGATTTTGGCAGTGGCAAGAGCATCCGAGCCAGCAAAAGCGTCATCCCAGCAATGCACTCCCCGGTCAATTCCCATTGCCAGGGCGGTGCGCATTGATTCAATCACCCGGTCCGTTCCCATTGTCACCACCACGGTTTCTCCGCCCAGCTTCTCCTTGATTTGAATTGCCTGCTCCACTGCAAACTCATCGTAAGGGCTCATAATCCACTTAATGTTCTGCTCCTCAATCCCCTTTTTGTCTGCGGTGATTTTGATGGTGGCTTCTGTGTCTGGCGTTTGCTTCATACATACCAGTACTTTCACTTTTTCTCCCTCCTTTCCTGTGGTTTAATTTTTAAACTTCCACTCCTTTTTGAACTATTCCCCTGAAGAAAATTTCACATAATTGCTCCGCACTGCTTTTGATATAACTTTTTGGCTTTTTTGTCAAGACCCAATACAAACTGAGCTCATCTAAGGCACCAAAAAGCGCTCTTTTGAAAATTTCCGGAGAAATCTCCGGACGAATCACCCCGGCTTCCTGCCCCTCCCGAAGCAGACGGGCAATAATTTCCAGATACTCCAGAAACTTCCTGGGAACATACTCCTTCATAAATTTATGGCTCTGGCGAAGCTCAACCTGGATTACCTCTGCCAGTGCCTGATTCTCCTCCAACAGCTCCAGATGTAGCCAGATAAAACGCCGGAGCCGGGAGAGCGGGTCTGGTTCCTGGCTTAAGGTGGATTCAACCCGCTGGATAATCTCGGTTAAGCTTTCTTCAAATGCCTTGATTAAGATATCATCTTTGTTGCGAAAATATAAATAAATCGTGCCATCTGCTACTCCGCTTTCCCGGGCAATATCACTGATTCGTGCCTGATGAAATCCCTTCCGGGCAAAAACCTGAACCGCAGATTCCAGAATCTTTTTATACTTATCTTTTCCCCGGGAGACCTTTAAAAAAGACCTCTCCCCCTTGCTCCTTTCTTGCCCCATAATCTAGTTTCTTTAACTAGCTTCTTCCCTTGATTAACTGCTCCACCACCGATGGGTCTGCCAGGGTTGTGGTATCGCCCAGGTCTTTCACCTCTCCGGCTGCAATTTTCTTAAGGATTCTCCTCATAATCTTGCCGGAACGAGTTTTGGGCAGTCCTTCCGCAAACTGAATTTTATCCGGAGTGGCAATGGGTCCGATTTCTTTCCTGACATGCTGAACCAGTTCCTTTTTCAGCTCCTCGCTTGGCTCCACCCCGGCTTTCAAAATCACAAACGCATAAATCCCCTGTCCTTTGACCTCATGGGGCATTCCCACCACCGCGGATTCTGCTACTGCTGGATGGCTGACCAGAGCGGATTCTATTTCTGCGGTTCCCAGGCGGTGTCCGGAGACATTGATGACATCATCCAGCCTTCCCATCAGCCAGAAATAGCCATCTTCATCCCTCCGGGCACCATCGCCAGTGGTATAATAGGGAGGAAATTGCTTCCAGTAGGTATCAATAAATCTCTGGTGGTCTCCATACACGGTGCGCATTATTCCGGGCCAGGGCTGTTCAATGACCAGATATCCCCCTTCATTAACCTCGCATTCGGTTCGGTCTTCCCGAAGCACCCTGGCTTTAACTCCGAGGAAGGGAAGAGTGGCAGAGCCGGGCTTTAAATCAAAAGCTCCAGGGAGCGGTGCAATTAAGAAGCCACCAGTTTCGGTCTGCCAGTAGGTATCAACAATCGGGCATCTTCCTCCACCGATTTTCTCATAATACCAGACCCAGGCTTCCGGGTTAATCGGCTCTCCCACGGTCCCGAGAATCCGGAGGCTGGAAAGGTCATATTTTTCTGGCCACTGGTCTCCTTCTCGCATTAAAGCGCGGATTGCAGTCGGAGCGGTGTAGAGCTGGTTGACTTTATATTTTTCCACGATTTCCCAGAATCTCCCCGGGTTGGGATAGGTGGGCACGCCTTCAAACATCAGGCTGGTGGCACCGACATTAAGCGGACCATAAACGATATAGCTATGCCCGGTGACCCATCCGATATCTGCGGTGCACCAGTAGGTATCTTCTTCTTTGTAATCAAACACCAGCTTGAAGCTAACCGAGATATAAAGCAAATAGCCGGCGCTGGTATGAAGCACGCCTTTGGGCTTGCCCGTGGAACCAGAAGTGTAGAGGATAAAGAGTGGGTCTTCCGCATCCATTTTTTCCGGCTCGCAGTAGCTGGCAATATCTTCCGCATTCATCTCTTCATCCCAGTAGCTATCTCTTCCTGTTTTCATTGGAACTTCCTGCCCCACTCTTCGCACCACAATCACGCTTTTAACCTGCTCTTCCAGGCCTTCCAGGGCTTTATCTGCATTGGCTTTTAAGGGAACAATTCTTCCCGCCCGATATCCGCCATCCGCGGTGATGAGCAGGCTCGCCTTGCTGTCCAGGATTCTTTCCCGAAGGGAGTCCGCACTGAATCCGCCGAAGACCACTGAGTGAATCGCACCAATCCGGGCACAGGCAAGCATAGCAATGGGAAGCTCGGGAATCATTCCCAGATATATGCAAACCCGGTCGCCCTTTTTAACTCCTTTTTTCTTTAAAACATTGGCAAAGCGGTTCACCTCTTGATACAAATCCAGATAAGTGAGTATTCGCCTGTCTTTTGGGTCATCGCCTTCCCAGACCAATGCCGCTTTATTCTTACGCCAGGTCTTAATATGTTTGTCCAGGCAGTTATAGCTGACATTGAGCTTGGCACCCTCAAACATTCTGAACTCCACTTTTTCCGGGTCCCAGTTCCAGACCTTATTCCATTTTTCAAACCACTCAAGATATTCTTCTGCTAGCTCTGCCCAGAAACCTTCCGGGTCTTCAATCGAGCGCTTCCATAGTTGTTCATATTCCTGTCGGGATTTGATGTAGGCGGTCTTTTTTAGCTCTTCAGGAATCGGAAAAACTCGTTCTTCTAGGGATACGGATTCAATGGTTTTTTTCTCTTCGCCCATTTTTTTACCTCCTTGTTTTTGATTTTTTTATCAGGAGATGAGAATTGCAGGAGAAAGGTCAAAGATAGAAAAACTTGGAGTGTGTATATTATAATATACGAACGAATTATTTTCAACCCCCGGAAAATTTTTTTGCGATTAATTCAGAATTATGGTATCCTTTTTAAAAGGAGGCAAGGGAAATGTTTGGACTGGGTCCCTGGGAGCTGATTATAATTCTTGCGATTGTGGTGCTGGTTTTTGGTGTGGGTAGGCTTTCCCGTCTGGGAGGGGAGCTGGGCAAGGGAATTCGCAATTTCCGAAACGCTCTTCGTGGAGAAGAGGCAAAACCCTCTGGAGAGGAAAGCCGGAGCGAGGAGGAAAAGAAGGAATAATTTTTGCTCAGGATTTTTCGCTTCCGGTTTTTTTCTCTCTTTTTCTTCTCTCCATAAGAAGCTCATAGGCACTCTGCTGAATCTTGGGATGTAAAACCTGATTTTCCGCAATATCTTCCAGGTCCTGCTCCAGCATAAAATGGAGCAGTCCTAAAGCAATCTGGGTTGGGCAGTAGGGGTTGTTGATTAGCGCCTTTTTTACTGTGTAGTAATTTATCCATTTCATATTCTTAAACACCTGCCAGAGCACCTGAGGATTGGTTGGTCTTTTAGAAGCAATTTTCACTACTTCCTGAATGGTGAGAATTGGATTTTGAAGCAGGATATGAATCACTGCCGGGTCCTGGTCGTGAAGCAGGCGATTGATCAGGTCCCGGTCCCGGGTGCGGGCAAGGGATTTTCTTTCTCCCAGAGTTTTTTCCTTCAGCTCCCGGTCTTCCATTGGTTCATCTTCCACCCCGGGAATTCTCCAGGGAGGAGTTCGGGACATTATCCGGACCAGGTCCTGATAGTCCTTTCTTCGGGCAAAGGTGTAAACTCCGCTTAATTTTCTGGGACCAAGATAGTGGTTCAAAAGTCCGATATCACAAATCAGGCGATAGCCGTCCTGATACAGGGGTCTTTTCTGGCGAGCACGCTGGCTGATAATCTGAAAAATCTCGCAAATCAGCTCATCATCCAGTTTTTTTAATTTCTTGGCAAAGGCATAAGAACGCTGGCGACGGTCTAAAATGCTGGAGGTTTCTCTGAGAATTTTTTCTGCGAGCTTTTCTGCTTCTTTTTGCTCAACGCTCATTTTCAAGGGTTAGCGGTGGGACTCCAGAACCTCATAATCAGCAATTTTTACATTATAGCTTTCCAGCCCGGGAGGGATTTTGAAAAAAATGATGGTAAATTCCCGCATCTCGCCCGGAGCTATTTCCAGGTTCAAAGTATTTCTTCCTGCCTGAGTGTCCATAAAACCTTCCAGGTCCGAGCGGGGAAGATTGACCAGCTCACTTCTGGTGAAGCTGACATCACAATAAGCCTGCCTGCTTGCCAGAATATCCCGGTTTTTGTTATAGAGATTTGCGGTCACCCGGGCAAATCTGACCGGGGCATTCATATCATTTCGGACCTGTCCAGTAATAACCAGAATATGGGAGCCATCCCTTCGTTTTATGGTTTGAACCTCAAGGGTATCTTTTACCACCACCACTTCGCCCTTGATTGCGGGTTTTGCCAGTCCGAGCCGGACTAAAATTTTTTCTATCTCGGGCACGGTTTTCAGCTTGGCAAAATCGCCCTTGAACAGGTCAGAGAAAGTATAACTGCCTTTCATCTGCAGATACCCCAGCCCGGCTAAGGGAGAGAGGAAAAGTAAAATCAAAATAAAGATTAAAAGTTTTTTTGCTAGCCCGGCTCGTCTTTCTTCTTCATAAGTTCTGGGAATCGGACGAGCTGGTGCCCTTGCTGCAGGCTCCTGATAGCCTGGAGAAGCAGGAACCGCTGGCTCCGGGGTGGGATAAGAACTGGTATCCAGGTCCAGCTTGGCTTCCAGGTCATCTCCGCTCGTCTCCGCCGGTGCGCTCGGAGCCTCGGTTCGGGCGTAGCTTTCTATATGTTCAGAGAAATCAAATTCCTCTCCGGGCTCTTCCTCTGAAGCTGGAATTTCCTCGCCCCGGTCAATTTTAAAATCTCCAAATTCCTCTTCCCCGACCTCTTCGCTAAAGCCGGGCTCTTGAGCAAGAAAATCCTCTGCCGGCTCCTCATCTGGAATTTCCGGCATATCAGTAGAAATGCCCAACTCAGACTCTTCCTCACTTAAAGAAAAACCTTCTTCCCCTCCTTCATCTTTCAGAGAAAAATCCTCTTCCTGAACCGCATAATCCTGATGAGCCGGGGTTTGAGGAGGACGCTCGGTGGAGATTTCTTCTTCCTCTCCAAAATCTACATCTTCAGAAAAATCAAACTGCTCCTCTTCAAAATCAAAAGTTTCTGGTTCTGGCTCCGGCGGGCTCTTTTTTACCTCAAAGACATATTTGCATTTGCTACACCGGACTTTAATCCCCTTCTCGCCGATTTTTTCATCTGCGAGCTTGAATTTGGTATGACAATTCGGACATTCAACAATCATTCTTTTCTTCCCAGATTATTAAATATAGCCCAGTTAAAAAATAAAATCAAGCAGGTTTTATTTGGTTCAACAAGCTGAAATTAAGCCTGGATTATTTCTGTTCCGCACCATTTTTAATTTATTTTTCGGAAATCTTGGTAGAGAAATTTAAATTAAATTGAACTTAAAAATTTTGCTTGTCTTTTGTCAAAAACTCCCATAAAATAGAAATAGATGGCAAAAATTTCTCTAAAATTTTTGAAAAAAGACCAGAAATGGGAAAATTTCCTCCGAAAACTGGCTCAGGGAGGGATTGTTTTGCCGGTAAAGAAGGACTATCTGCCTGAGCAGGAGCTGGAGCTTGAGGTTTTTATGCCGGAAAAATCAGAGCCAGTGGTTTTAAAGACCAAAGTCAAATTTCAGGATGGTGAAAATCATCTTCTTCATCTGACTCTGCTGGCAGATATTCCTGAGGTTTTCAATCAGTTAGGATTAACTGCTTCTTTTCCGCCCGGAGACAGCAAAGCCCGGCTAAAGCTGGAGGAGTTAGAGGAGCTTTTAGATGCAGAGCTTGAGCCTAAGGTGAAAATAGAGCTGGTTGATGAAGAAGCTGAGATGGAACAAAAGCCTGAGCCAGAGGTGGTAATTAAACCTCACCTGAAAGAGCGAGACCGCCTGGAAGAAAAACCCGCAGAGGTTCGCTCCGGGCAGGAAGCCACAGAAAAGCAAGAAGTGGAGGTAGAATTTATCTCCCGCCCGGAAAAGAAAGAGGAGAGAGTATCCGAGGAAGAGCCAGCTCCCCAGCGGGTATTTACCCGGGAGCAGAAGGAAATAGAGCCAGAGGCTTTTGTTTCCGGGGCTTCTGCTCTTTCCAGGCTTCGCTTCTGGCTGGAGGAAGCTGAGCCCGGGGAGAAAAAAGAGATTCCCCGAGAGAGCCGGAGGGAGCGAGAGGAGGTTCTGGTTTCAGCGGAGCCTGAGCTTAAGCCCTCGGATTATGGAGTCCTGAATAAGTTTGTTCAATCACTGGTTCGGGCGATGCTCCGGAGTGGGTATTATTCTCCGGAACATCCGGGTTCTACGGATGCCAAGCAGGGTTTATATCAGGATTTTTTACAGGCACTGGGAGATAGCCGGGAGCTGGGCTTTACCATTCAGCATCGGGTGGGGGCGGAGCCGGAGATTTTTTTGAACCGGGCAGGAGAGGAGCCGGTCAGTTTGAAGAAGATTCTGGGAGCCGGAGCGAGCGAGTTATTTTTTCCCAGGTATCGGGATTATTTTGAGCGGAAGAAATTAATCAGTTTTTCCATTAAAAATTCTATTTCTCAGGAGAGGTTTGAGCGGTTTATAGACATAATGAGTGACCCGAGCGTTGATAAGGGCGAGGAGGCAGGCAGGCTTTTAACCCGCCAGCTGGCATCTGCGGGCATCAGCGAGATTTCTGCGGTGTTTGAAGATGATTTGATTGTTCTGGATGCCAGGCTACCTTTTCGGGTGGAGATGGCGATTCAGAGGCTGGCAAAGGACTTAAAGATGATTCCCTTATATCAGGGTTTAGAGGAAGAGGAATTGCATCGGCTTAAGGCTCAGATCGTTCAGGATATTCTTCGCCCGCTTCGGCGACCGGACCTGCTCAAGGATATTGTGCTCAATGCTTATTTAATTGCCCGGGCGGTGCCGGAGATTGACCAGCAGGAGCTGGAAAGCTCTGTCATAGATAATTTCCCGATGGAGATGTTGATTTCCTGCTCCAGGTATATTTCCGAAGAATTAAACCGGCTCAGCTCCTTGAAGCCAGAAAATGAAGAAGAAAAAGAAACCCTGGAGCAGAGAATTCAGGCGGTGAGAGGAATTTTAAGAAAAATTGCCCAGCGGGTGGTGATGGAGGAAGTGGAAGGAGCAGAGGAATTTTTAGAGGAGCTTTTTGAACATAAGATTCTCACCTATGACCAGCTTCCGCCCGCGGTGCGGGAGAGAATCAATCAGAAGAAGATGGTTTTGGAATTTGAGGCGAATCCGAATTACTGGCTGGGAAAGGCGCTGGAAGCCCATAAAAAAGAAGAACTGGAGCTGTTCATAAAATTTTTCCAAAGGATTATTCCTTCTTTAATTGAGCGGAAGAATTTTCAGGGGCTTTATCTTTTGAGCGAGACTCTGGTTCGGATTTCCCAGCTTCGCAAGAATTTGCTCGTGGAGATGGGGATAGAGAATTTGCTGGAGGAACTCTGGCAGGGGCAGATGGGAAAGCTAATTCAGAAATTACTGGAGGAGCCGGAGAGTGCCTGGAGGGGAATAGAAGCGGTTTTTAGCCTGTTTTCTGATTTTGGACTGGAAGCGATTTATCAACAGCTGGTTCCGGAAAAGGATAGCCAGAAGCAGAAGAAATTATTTGAGCTGATTTTAAAACTGGGCGAGCCAGCTCTGGAGCGGGTTCGCTCTATCCTCTGGGACCCGACCAAGCCGGTTGCTCTTCAGGTTCTTGCCCTGCAGGCGCTGGGCAAGGCAGGAGGAGAAAAAGATAAAGAATTGATTCAGAAATTTCTCCGTCATTCTCAGGCTCAGCTTCGGGCCGAGGCAATTACCGCTCTGGTTCGGCTTTTGGGCAAGCAGGCACTTGGTCTTTTTGAGCATTTATACCAGGACCCGGACCCGCTGGTAAAAAAGAGGCTGGTGGCTGTGCTCAGTGGATATGCCCGGGAACTGGACTTTGTCCGGGAAAGACTCCGGGAAATTGCCTTTAATTCTGAAGAAGAAATTGAGGTTCGGGCTTTTGCTTTAAAGGCAATTGCTTCCCATCCGCCAGAGGAAGAAAGTGAGCGGAAAGAACTGGTAAAAGAGATTTTTTCTCAGCTTTTTCCCAAGATGGGCTTAAAAGATAAATTCCGAAAAGGGGTTTTTCATCGTCCGCAGGAGGATTTTGAGCTTAAAGAGGCGGGCTTGGAACTGCTGGGAAAAATTGGTGATAGCTCTGCTCTGGAGAGAATTTCCCGGATGAGGTTTTCTGACCCTCGCCTGAGCAGGATTCAGGACCAGGTGCTGAGCCAGATTCGGCTCCGGCTTCAAGATATGAGTTAAGCCTTTCAGAAAAAAATTTAATCCCAAACTTACCCGCAGGAATCTAAAATATAAAGGATAATTTAGTTCAGTGAGTAAGCTTCTGGGTGTGCTTGACATAGATTTTTAAAAAGTTTAGGATTAAAAAGGATTTTTATAAAAATAATGAGCCCAGAAAAAGAAGAAGCAGGTGCATATTTACCTTTTTCCGCTGGCGGGTATCATCTGGCAGTGGATTTAGCTCAGCTTTTGCGGGTGGTGGAGAAGACAGAGGAGCTGGAGCCAGAGGTTTTTAATTTAAGCCAGTTTCTTTCCGGCGAGGAGGGAAAAGTAAAATATTATTTAGAGATTTTAGCCCAGGGGAAAAAGCGGTTTATTGGGGTGGATGAGATAGAGCCGGTAAAAGATTATCAACTGGCTTTATGGCTGGATTTTCCCGGAATTATGCGGAGGAAAGAAAATCGGGCTATCTCGGGACTGTTTTTTGATGGGATAAAAATGGTTGCCCTGATTGATTTTGAAAAATTTGACTTTGGGAGCGAAAAATGAGCATTGATTCCGCTCAAGCACTTTCAGCACCTCAGCCAGGAAAATGGCTTCTGGTAAGAATTGGAGATACTCGCCGGGCGGTAGATTTTAATTGTTTGCTCAGAATTGTGGAGAAGACAGAAATATATCCGGTTCCCCTCTGCGGAAAGGAGTTTCTGGGAGTAATATATTATGAAGATAAAGCGGTGCCGGTGGTGAATCTGAAAGCCCTTTTCCAGATGGAGAATCAGGGAGAGCAATGTTTAATTCTGGAAGAGCAGGGGGATTTGATTGCTATTCTGGTGGAGGAGGTAGAGGGGATTTTAGAGTCTGAACCCAGAGAGAGGGCGGAAGAGTTCTGGCTGGTTCTGGAAGAGGAGCTCTGGGGACTGGATAGCCACAGGCTCTTCCGCAAACTTCGGGAGGGACAAACTTTCTAAGACTGGAGGAAAAAAATGCCGAAGAAGATTCTTTTAGCAGATGATTCCATCACTATTCAAAAGGTGGTGAGGATAACTTTAGCAGATGGGGATTATGAGTTGATCACGGTGGATAATGGTAATGAAGCAATGGAAAAGATTCGGGAGGAGAAACCGGACCTGGTTCTTTTAGATGTGGTGATGCCGGGAAAAGACGGGTATCAGGTTTGTGAAGAGATGCGCAAGGACCCGGAGCTGGCACAGATTCCAGTAATCCTTCTTGCCGGGAGCTTTGAAGGGTTTGATGAGATTAAAGGAGCGGAGATTGGCGCAGATGGTTATATTATCAAGCCTTTTGAGTCTCAGAGCCTGATCAGCAAGGTAGAGGAGATGCTTTCCCGTCCCCGTCCTGCACCACCGCCGGAACCAGCGCCGGCAGAGGTAACAGCCACGGTCCCTGAGGAGCCGAGCCCTCAACCTACAGAATTAAGTGAGGAGGTAAGGGATTTTATGGATTCTCTTTCCGCAGAGATGGAAGCTCCTGAGACCACTGCTCCAGAAGTTGCTCCGGCTGAACCTGCCCCGAGCCAGGAGGCAGAGACGCTCTGGGAGGAGCAAGCTCCTGCTCCTTCTCCCCAGGCACCTTCACCAGAGCCGAGTGAGGAGGAGCTTTGGAGTGCAGAGCCGGTGGAAGAAGGAGAAGTCAGTGAAGGGGAG
>CAZKMM010000038.1:0-19243 GCA_964553915.1 uncultured bacterium | reverse complement strand
TTTATTCCAAAGGAATTCTCAAACCACTTGCCGGGAAGATAAATTTATCCGGAAATCTCTGCGCCAGCTGGCAGAGCACCTTATCTCCGGTGCAATGACCCACTGCAATTTTCTCCGGAGAAAATTGTTCAAATTCGCTAATGGTCATTTCCACCTGTTCGGGGGTGCGGTCAAAAAGATGGGTTCCGCCCAGGATGATTTTTATCTGCTTAAAATTCCAGAGCTCCTTTATCCTTCGCAAAGTATTAATTGCTCCCCGGTGGGCACAGCCAAAAATCACGCTTATTTCTTCTCCACTCCGAATGGCAATTGCCAGGTCATCCGGGAAATCATCCGGAACAAAATTACCGTTCTGGGCAATAAAAAATCCCGGCTCCGGCGTTTCAAAACCCACTTTTAAAGGGATGGGTCCGGTAATTAAAATTCTTCCCTCTGCCAGCTCCAGAGGTTCTTCTAAAAAGACCAGCTCTCCTCCCTGGTCTTCTATCTCTTGCTGGGTTAAGCCAATTCCTATGTCCAGCTCTATTTCTTTATCTAACAGTTTTCGTTTCACCCTGCGGGGTAAAAGAGCAGAGGGGTGAAGATAAATTTTAATCCCCGCTCTCTTTTCCAGCACATATTTTAGTCCGCCGGTATGGTCATAATGTCCGTGGCTTAAAACCAGAGCATCTATCTGGCTTAAATCATATCCAAGCAGAGCCTGATTTTGCTTGATAGCAAAGCCCTGCCCGGTATCAAACAGGAGCTTAAATCCTTCCAGCTCCACCAGAGCGGAAAAGCCGTGCTCCGCAATTAAACCTCTTCCTGGAGAAACCCGATTCTCCGCAATAATAGTAATTTGCTCAGGCATTATTTCTTCCTCCCGAATAATCCGCTTTTTTTCTTGGGCTCCTGACTCATTTTCATCTGGATAATCCGGAGCTCTCTCTGTGCCTCCTGGTGATAGCGGTCAAGCTCCAGCGCCTTTTCAAAGCACTCCCGGGCTTTGAGCAGGTCTCCCTCCACCCGATTGATTACCCCCAGGTAATACCAGCCTTCTGCTACTTTGGGTCTTTGCTCTAAAGCCTGCTCAATCATTCTTTTCGCCTGACTGGAAGCGGTTCTTCCTTCACTCTTAAACCGGCAGAAAGCCAGATAAATTTTATACTCCGGCTCATCCGGCATCAGGCTGACAACATTCTCCATAATCGGCAGAGCTTCTTTAAAGGCGCCCCGGCGAATCATAATCATTGCTTTCTGGAATTCCATTTCTGCCTGGATTGCCCGATTGGCTTTTTCCAGCTCTTCCTCACTTACCTTGCTTCTCAGTTTTTCCTGATACTGACGCCGAAGTTCCGGGTCAGATAAGGTATTGTATGCTTCGCTGATTTTGGTGAAAAGGTCTTCTACTTTCTGCCTCAGCTCCCCTTTATACAGGTCGGGCTTGGCATCTGGGTGAAAGAGCTTTGCCATTTTAAAATAAACCCTTTTGATATGGGCGGGCGGAGTTTTTTCATCTACACCAAGAATATCAAAATAAGTGGTTTCTTTTTTCAGAGCCAGCTCAAGTCGTTTTTCAATTTCCTGAACCAGCTCCTGGTCCGAGAGCTGGCGGTCAAGCATCTCTTCAATTGGAAGTTTAGCCGGCTCTTTCTTGGGTTCAGGCTTTTTCACCTCGGGCTTGGTCGGCTCTGGCTTCTTTTCCGGCTTGGCTTTTGCCTCTTTCTCCACATAGACTTTTCCCAGAGGGAAATCCTCCTGCTCAGGCGGAAGATATAAATAGCCGATGAAATAAAGTGCTAAAATAATCTGGAGAGCCTTTTCTGGTTTCAGTCCAGAGGTGCGAATCGCACTTAAAGCGGAAAAGCTTTTGCCCAGAGAGCGGAGCCAGCGAAGCTCTTTGGGACCAAATCCAAATTTCTCCAGCGCCAGAGATAAATCCCCATTTAACTGGAATTCCTTTTTCTCAATTCCTCTGAATTCCTGCTCAATTCTTGCCTTGGGATAATGAGTAGATACTCCCGAGAGAATTAGCTTTTCCGGGCTGACCGACACCAGAGGATATTTTTTTAATGCCTCAGCAGGCATCTCTTTAAATTGATAGTATCCTTTTACTAAAGCCAGGCAATTTTTTAATTTCAGCTCGCTCTGGAATTGATAAAGCTCTCCTATCTCCTGAGGATTAAGCCCGGCTTCTTTAATTGCCAGCTCTTCCAGTTTTTTATAGTCTTTTCCTGCCTGTTGTTTTAACCGCTCATATTTATCCGGGGTGAGCTTTTCCTTTTTGACCAGAATTTTGCTTAAAGTTTCCTCTGGAGTGCCTCCCTGAACATAAAAACTGGAACCGGAAAGAATAATAATTCGCTTTAAAATTTTTCCTTCAGGCGGAGGGGCGGTATAAAGGTCAAGAAATCCGGTTTTTTTCTCCCGAACCAGTTGATAAAATACCCGGGCAAAAGGAATTTCTTCTAAATTCCCAGCAAGGAGATGATTCTTTTCCTTTTCCGCCTCTGCCATAACAATTTTAGCCTAGCAAAATTAAGCAAGGAAATCAATGCAAAGAAAAATTTTGATTTTTTCAGGCAAAATTAAGGGTTTTATTCGTATCTGATAGATAGGCTTGAGGTTTTTTTTACTCTGTTTTATTATCAGGCTGATGTCCAGGGCTAATTATAGTAAGCCGGATTTTTTTGCCCGAAAAGCCAAATCTCTTGGCTACCCTGCTCGCTCGGTTTTTAAACTGAAAGAGCTGGATAAAAAATTCAGGATTTTTCGTTTGGGGATGAGGGTTTTGGATTTGGGCTCAGCTCCGGGCTCCTGGATGAGATATGCTTCTCAGCAGGTCGGCGAGCAGGGATTAGTGGTGGGCATAGACCGTCGTCCTTTAAAAAGGAGCGTGGAAGAGAATGAGATTTTTATTCAAGAGGATGTTTTCAATCTGGATTTGGCAAAGCTTAAGGAGCGGTTTGGCTGGTTTGACCTGGTGATGAGCGACCTTTCTCCAGATACCATCGGGCATAGAACCACGGATAATCTTCGCTCCATTGCTCTGGGGGAGCAGGCTTATAAGATTGCAGAAGCCCTGCTCAAGCCGGGCGGAAGATTTCTGGTTAAGGTTTTTCAGGGGGAGGCTTATGACCAGTTTTATAAGTTTTTAACCAGGAAATTTGCTTTTGTTCAGGCAACCAAGCCAAGAAGTTCCCGGGGAAGAAGCAGGGAGATGTATATTTTTGCCCGGGGATTTGGCAGGGCAAAATTAAATCCCCGACTTAGCAAAAGGAGAGGGAAAAATTGAGCAAGATAAAGAGAATTGGGGTTTTGACCGGGGGTGGGGACTGCCCGGGGTTAAATGCGGTGATTCGTGCGGTGGTGAAATCTGCCCTTAATCTTTATGGAATGGAGGTAATTGGGATTGAAGATGGCTATGAGGGGCTGGTTTATCCGGGAAAGACCCGGGCTTTAGGCTTTGACCAGGTAAGGGGGATTTTGCCCAAAGGAGGAACCATTCTCGGCTCTTCCAACCGTGCCAATCCTTTTGCTATGCCCGTGGAGGAGAATGGCAAGCTGGTTGCCAAAGACTTTTCTGCCCGGGTGCCGGAAAGAATGGAAGAACTGGGAATTGAGGCATTGGTGGTAATTGGTGGAGATGGCACCTTAAAGATTGCCAAGGAGCTTAAAGATAAATATGGAATCAAGGTGGTGGGGGTGCCGAAGACCATAGATAATGACCTTTCTGCCACAGACCTGACTTTCGGATTTGATAGTGCGGTGAGAACCGCCACCTGGGCAATAGATTTGCTCCATAGCACCGCAGAAAGCCATCATCGGGTAATGCTGATTGAGGTAATGGGTAGAGATGCGGGCTGGATTGCTCTTCATTCCGGGATGGCAAGTGGGGTAGAGGCAATTTTAATTCCAGAGATGCCTTATTTAATTGAGAAGTTGGTAAAGAAGATAGAATGGCGGGAGAGTCAGGGAAGGAAATTCAGCATTGTGGTGGTGGCAGAGGGAGCTCGTCCGGTGGGAGGAGAAATGAGCGTGCTCAAAAAGCCTCACCTTCCCTGGGAGCTTCCTCGTTTTGGAGGCGCGGCTCAGAGAGTAGCAGATGAAATAGAGAAATTAACTGAAAAAGAAACCCGGGTTACGGTTTTAGGACATCTTCAGAGGGGGGGGAGCCCCACCCCCTTTGACCGGAATCTGGGAAGCAGGTTTGGAGTTTCCGCAGTGGATTTAATTTCTCAGGGCAAATTTGGCACAATGGTTTGTTTGCGGGGAAGGGAGATTAAATATGTTTCTCTGGAAGAAGCGGTTGCCAAGAAGAAACTGGTTGACCCGGAAAGTGAAATGGTTAAATCTGCCCGGGCTTTAGGAATAAATTTTTGTTCTGAGGAGGAATAGGTGAATTTTGCCCCGGCTCTCCCGGCTTCTTCTTTAATCCTTATCCGCCAGGGTTCAGAGCTGGAAGTTTTCCTGACCCAGCGTCATCCCCAGCTGAAGTTTTTGGGTGGTTTTTATGCCTTTCTCGGGGGGAGGCGGGATGAGGAGGATTTTTCTCCCCAGGCGATTGAGCGAATGAAGGCAAAAAATCTGAAAGAGAAAGCAGAAGCAGTGGAAAGTGATGAAGAATATGAGAAAAAGCTCGGTTATTATGCGACTGCGATTCGGGAGGCATTTGAAGAAGCGGGAATTTTATTTGTTTGCGACCGGGAGCAAAATCCTGTGTCTATTTTTTCCGGGGCAAAAGAAAAACTTGCTCAATTTCGCTTATTATTACAGAATGAAAAGCTCAGGTTTATAGAGCTTTTGAACGAGCTGGACCTTTATTATGACCTGGACCAGCTTTTCTGGTTTGCCCGCTGGATAACCCCTAAAACCAGCCCGAAAAGATTTGATACCCAGTTCTTCTGGGCTCCCCTGCCAGAGGGACAAAATCCTGAAATATATGACCAGGAAATCTCCCAGGGCATCTGGATTACACCTGAAAAGGCACTGGAACGCTGGAAAAACCAGGAGATTAAAATGATTCCTCCCACCATTGCCAGCCTGGACCGGCTCAGTCAGTATCAGAATATAGAAGAATTGCTCCAGAGCTTGAGCTGAGCTTTTCTGGTTAGAATTCAGGAGCGAGGAATCAGATTTTCCAAAATGATGGTTAAAGTGGTGGTGTATTTTTTTCCGGTAGCTTTATCTTCAAATATCAAAGGGAGGCGAAGAGTATTTTTCCCCACCAGTTGGGGGCGTTCCCATTTGATTAGAACCAGCTCTCCGGTTTTTTCTGCTGAAACTGCCGGAGCGGGAGCCTGAGGTGCCGGAGCTGGAGTCGGGGAAGCTGTAGCCTGAACCGGAGAAGATGGAGGAGCTTGAGGTGGTGGAGATGGTTGAGCCGGCGGAGCTGAGGGAGGTGGAGCGCTTGGGGTTTCTCTCTTCAATCTTTCCGCTTCTTCTTTCTTTAAGACGATAAATTCATCACTTAACCCATAAGCCTCTACTGGACCTTCTGCTTTTTTCTTTGCCATCTCCGGCTGTTCCCGGAGTTTTTTCAGCACCATCTTGGAAATAGAAGTAAGGCATTCCAGCACTCCAATGCCCTTTATTGCCACCGCTTCAAAAAAGGGAGCATTGTATTTATTGAGTATTTTGTGGAGTTCCTCTGTGCTCAGGATATCAGGCATATCTCGTTTGTTATATTGCAGGATATGAGGAATATCTGCCAGGCTTCTGCCCATCTCTGCAAGATTTTCCTCCAGATTCTGATAGCTCTGAATATTTTCATCCTTCATTTTTCTCTGAGAATCTGCAACAAAGACAATTCCATCCACATCTTTTAAAACCGCTTTTCGGATTTGATTATAAAAAATCTGTCCGGGCACCGTATAAAGAAAAAAGCGGGTATTAAATCCCTTAACCTCGCCTACTTCTATGGGAAGAAAATCAAAGAACAGGGTGCGATGGGTTTTGGTAGAAAGGGTCATCAATTCTCCCCGATGCTGTGGCTTGAGCTTGGAATAGATATAATGGATATTGGTGGTTTTTCCGCTTAAAGCAGGACCATAATAAACAATTTTGGCATTTACTTCTTTTTTTTCTGAGTCTACAACCGCCATTAGCTATTCACCCCTTAATGCTTACCCGGGCGTTTGGGTTTGAATTTTTCCTGCCTAGTTTGAAGCAATTTTCTCGCGGCTATCACTACTGGCTGGGGAATGTTCCTGCTTCTTGCTACCTGTTGGAGGTCTTTATCTCTGAGATGATTAAGAAATTTAAGAGCATCGGAAACAGGAGTTTTGGAGTTATTAACCAGATTAAGTTTAATCTGATAATTTCTGATCCATTCTTTGTTATGAGCTATTTGTCTAATTACTTCTTCCGAGACCGAGCGGGAGCGAGTGATGGATTCTATTTCTGATTCTGTGATTCTCGGGCTTTTCAGCACCGCGGTTGCTACCAGTTTGTTGGAATCCCGAATCAAAATACCCCTTGCCTGCATATTCCCTACCAGGGCAAGCTTAATTTTTTCCGAGACCTTCATATTTTGAATCTTGCGGTAAAGATTCTGCTCCTCCTCTTCCTGCTCCTCCTTGCTTTTGTATTCTTTTTCTTCCAAAAGGTCCTGGGTATAACTAAAACGAGTCCAGGCATTTTCTACCTCTTCTCCCTCTACAGTTACCGGTCCAATTTCTTCCGCTTCCTCTTCTTCCTCTATGACCTCTTCAATCTCCACCTCCATTCCTTCGCCCACCTGAGGTTTTTTCTCTTCTGGCTTCTTCTTTGCTTCCAGCTCCAGGAATTTCATTATCCGGTCAATCATTGCCGGGCTGGTGAGCGGATTCTCTGCCAGGGTATCTACAATTTCAGGACCGCGAAGGAGGCGGATCTGGTTATTTGAGATAATGTCTATCAGTTTTTTATTGGTTAAGCTTGCCTGAAAAATAATGGTTTCATCGTCTGTGGCTCGGTTCAGGGCAATAACTTCCTGGAGCTCGGAATCCTGGGGAAGATTTCGGGCATAAAAATCTAAAATTAAAGGATGAGTATTCGGGTCGCTGAGAACCGCATTTAAGACTCCCTGTGGTAATTTAAGCAGGCTCTGTTCTGCCAGAGATTTTATCTCTGGGTCCTGGTCTCGTGCCAGATAGAAAAGGGCATTAACTAAATCTTTAGGAGGAAGCGGAAGGGTTCCCCGAGCTGCAGTCAACCGCATTGCCCGGGGCACCTCCGGACCTACAAACTTTAAAAGTGCCGGAGGCACGGTGAACATCTGCTGTTGTAGCTTCCCCATTTTATTTTTCTTCTATTATGATAGGATGAAATCTTTGATTTTGTAGTTTGCTTTTTACCTTTATTGCTTGAGCTTTTGATGAATATGTTCCTACCCGAAGTTGATGCAGGGTGACTTTTTCCATCCGGGCAATAATCTCTCCTTTACCGATACCAGCACGCTCTACTTTAGACTTCGCTTTTTGTGCCACGGAACCGGAACCATAAGAATAGATTAAAATTTTATACTTACCAGCTTTATTTTCCAGCCGGGGTTTAAAGCCCAGCTTCTCTAACTGGCTTTTTTTAGATTGAGCGGTATTTAAGTCATATTTTCCCTGAAGATATAAATGATAAATTTTTAAATTTCGTAAGGTGTCAACATAATAAAGATTATTAAATCCTGCTCTGCGAAGTTTTTTAATCGGCTCTTCCATACTCTCTTTAAGCATATAAGCCCCTACCTGACAGGACCAGCCCTTACCCGGAGCAGAACTGGGTAAACCGAAAATGGTTCCAGATGCAGTGGAAATAGGCTTGGTAGGAGCTGGCTTTTGAACAGGAGTTGGTTTAGGCTGAGGTTTGGCAGGAGCTGGCTTGGTCGGAGAAGGCTGTGGTTTCGGCTTACTAGGAGCTGGTTTAATAGGAGTTGGCCCGGGTTTGACGGGAGTTGGTTTAGGTGGCTTTTTAACTACCTGAGCAGGCTTTGGTCTGGCAAAAAATTTTGTATAGGCAAAATATCCTCCTCCCAGAACCAAAATCACCACCAGAGCAATAATAAGGTATTTTAGAAGCGGGCTTTTCTCTCCTCTGGGCTTGGGAACTTTTTCTTTTGCCTTTTTTTCCTTGGGCTTTTTCTCTTTTTTCTTTTTCTCTTTTTTTCTCTTTTCTTTCTTTGTCGGCTTTTCCTCTTCCTCAATCAGTTTAACCTCTGGTTCTGGTTTAATTTCTTCTATCCGGTCTTTGTCGATGGGGAGCTCTTTTCCCGCTCCAATTTCTTCTTCGGTGGGCTGGAAAAAGTCATCTAACGAGGCTTCCACTCCTTTTTTTTCTTTCTCATCCCGGAAATCAAACTCGTCTGACATTAAATTTCCCTCCCTCGGATTGTTGTTTATTCAACAATTTATCGGTTTTAGCTTAAAAAGTCAAGTTATGCGGGTTTTGGCGGTTTGTAGTTTTCTGAGCAAAAAATTAAAACAATCATTTGGTTTTTGCTTGACACAAAAGGAAAATTTACTAGTATATAAGCTCAAAGGAAGTCAGGAGGAAGGAAATTGGCTCATACCAAGTCGGCAAAAAAGCGGATTCGTCAGAATGAAAAGCGTCAGCTTCGGAATAAAGCGATTCGCACCTACTACCGGAACCGGATTAAGGAATGTCGGAGTGCAATTGCAAGCGGTAATTTGGAAGAAGCAGAAAAGTCCTTTAAAAGGGCGATGAGTGCGGTTGCCCGGGCGGTAAGCAAAGGGGTTTTGCATAAAAACACTGCCCGGCGTTATATTTCCCGCTTGAATCAGCAATTAAATCAACTGGCAAAATCTGATTCTGCTAAAGCCGGGCAAGCCGGGTAATTAACCATTCAAAGATAGCCTGGTCTTGGCTGGGGGAAGATTTTAATTTTAGCTCTGCCTGATACAGATATTCAAAAGCTTTTTTCAATTCTTTTTCCTTAAAGCGCTCCGCCTGATTTAAATATTGTTTTTTAAAATAGTAAAGCCGATATTTCCTGAGTACCTCCTCAAGTAGTTCCTGAGAACCAAGGCAGGAATTAAGTTCAAACAGAATCCTGAAATGTCTTCTCAACAATCCCAAAAGCATCGGAAGAGATTGATTTTCAGAAATCAGCTTCCGAAATAATTCCAGAGAGCGATTCAAGTCTCTTTTTCCTAAAGCCTCTCCCAGTTCAAAGACATTTTCCAGCCTGCTTCCCGCAATCAGCTGGCTGACCAGCTCCGCTGTAATCAGTCTTCCTTCTCCCAAAAATAAGGAGATTTTTTCCAGTTCCTTAAATATTTGTTCGGGTTCAGTTCCAGCCAGTTCTAAAAGCAGGTCTAATGCTTGGGGATGAATTTTTTTGTCCCAGGCTTTAAGCTGGGACTTGATGAGCTGTTTAAGTTCATTTTCTTCTTTTAACCGGAGTTCTACCACCGGGATTTTTTTAGAGAGTTTAACCAGCCATTCTGGAATTTTTTTAGTTCGCTCCGATTCTCCCGCGGAGTCTATCATTAACACCAATAGCACCTCGGGATTGGGATTTTCCGCATATTTTAAAATTTCCTCTCTCTGGTTTGGGTTCCAGGCTTGGAACTGGTAAACCAGTGCCATTCTTTGGGAGGAAAAAATAGAGCCGGTTTGGAGCAGGGCTAAAACTTCATTCGGGCTTGTTTCGCTGGCGTAAAAAATTTCTTTTTCCACCTTGGGGGAGGGGAAGGTTTTTTCCAGCAGGTTAATAATCTTTTCTCTGAGGAATCGGTCTGAGCCATAAAGGGCAAGCACCGATGGGGGAGGATTGATTTTTAACTCCTCTATAAAATTTTGAAATTGGCGCAGGCTCATTTTTAAAAATCTGCCAGCAGTAGTTCTATCTGGGATTTGGCTAATCGGGAGCAAATTTCTTCCAGGGCTTTTCGCCGAAGCTGATAGTTGGAGAAAAAATCGTCTCCCACCGGATATTGTTCATTTACCTGCATCAGTCCTGAGCTCCAGATGACTTTTTCATCCCCCGCATTCATTAACCAGAGCCGGGCAGAGAGATTAATCTCCAACAAATTCACTCTTCCAAACTGGTCATATCCCAAAGGAGTGTAATCTAATTTAACCAGCTCTGCTTTTAAAATTCCCCGGGCGGTGTTTTTTTCTGTTAGGTTTAAATTGGTGTAAGATTTAATAGTCTGGATTAAAGACTGGGTATAAATCTGCTCCAGACCCGCTTCCAGGGTGCGATTCTTTACCTCTGCAATGGTTAGGTTCTGGATATTTTGAGAGAGATATTGCGGAGGCTTTGCCAATTGATATCCGCAGGCATAAAAGAAAAGAACAGTTAACCCTAAAGCTAATTTTTTGCTGGGAATCATTTTCTTTTATTTTATTTTAAGCTTTTGGTCTGGGCAAGGAGGATTTTTGCTCTTGGTTAAATTTTTGATTATAATCAACAAAAATTCCTTAAGGAGGATTAAATGGGCAAGGGAGACCGAAGAACCAAGCGGGGAAAAATCTGGCAGGGCACTTATGGAAAATATCGTCCAAGAAAGAAAAAGAAGAAGAAAGAATCTGGAACTTCCTGAAAAACTTACTGTTTTTTTCAATAACCAGGGGGCAGGCAAATGGACTTTTTAGATGCAAAAGCTTGGGAAGAGATTTTTGAGCAGGCAATAGAGCATTTACAGAGATTAATTCAGATTAAAACCGTAAATCCTCCGGGAAATGAAAAACCAGCAGTGGAATATCTTGCAGAAGTGTTAAGAAAAGAAGGGGTTGAGCCGGAAATTTTTGAGCCTGCCCCGGGTCGGGCAAATCTGGTCGCGAGGCTGAAAGGCAGGGGAGAAAAGCCCCCGATTTTAATTGACGGTCATCTTGATGTGGTTCCAGCAGAGCCGGAGAGTGCCTGGAAATATCCGCCTTTTTCCGGAGAGCTGGCAGAGGGATATATCTGGGGCAGAGGCGCCCTGGATATGAAGCAGGCGGTGGTGGCAAATTTAATGGCTATTTTGGTGATAAAGAAAGCAGGGAACCAGCCCAGGCGGGATTTAATTTTTACCGCGGTGGCGGATGAAGAAGCCGGGGGGAAATACGGCGCCCAATGGCTGGTGGAAAATCAGCCAGATTTAATCAAGGCAGAATACGGCTTGGGAGAGATGGGTGGATTTAATATGGAAATTTCCGGCAAAAGCTTTTATCCGGTAGAGGTGGCAGAAAAGGGGGTATGCTGGCTTCGGGTTAAAGCAAAAGGGGAGCCGGGGCACGGCTCCCTGCCCAATAAAGATTCAGCGGTAATCAAGCTGGCACGAGTGATTAAAACTCTGGGAGAAACCAAACTTCCCTATCACCTTACTCCCCAGGTTGAGCACTTTATTAATCGTCTTCGGGAAAATCTAGGAGGGATTCAGGGCAAAGTGCTGGGGCTTTTACTTAATCCCAGATGGTCAAATCTGGTGATTGACCGCTTACTTCCGGACCCGTCGCTTCGCCGAACCTTCTGGGCAATGCTTCATAATACCGCTAATCCCACAGTGATTCGGGCAGGAGAAAAAACCAATGTCATTCCCAGTGAGGCGGTCTGCGAGGTGGATGGAAGAATTCTTCCCGGACAAAGCCCGGAGGGGCTGGTGGAAGAGGTAAGAAAGCTGATCGGTAAGGATTATCAACTGGAGATTATCAACCGACTTTTGCCTATGGCTCAAGACCCAAATGACCCTATTTTAGAGGTATTTGAGCGAAACCTGAAAAAATATGACCCGCAAGCAATTGTCATTCCCAATTTGATTCCCGGATTTACCAACGGCTCGCATTATGCCCGATTGGGAATTAAATATTTTGGTTTCACCCCGGTTCAGCTTGCCCACGGGGAAAAATTTGCAGAACTGTTTCACGGAATCAATGAGCGAATCCCGGTGGAAGGATATAAGTTCGGGCTAAAGGTATTTCTCAACACGGTCTGGGATTTGGTGTATAATTTTTAGTCCCTCTGCCAGCAGAGAAGATTTTTCAGGATTTCTTTTAATTCCGGGTCTTTTATTTCCTCAAGCTTGCTCTTAATTTCCTGTTCCACCTGTGGTTTGCAGGAGATTTGGGCAGGAGCGGTTTCTGAGCAGAGCGATTCCGGAGCAGGTTCATTAACATTACCAATTCTGAAACTGATTTCCCGAATGGTTCCTTTTCCTAAAAGCCGGTTTAATTTCCGCTTGATTTTATGTCGCTCAAAACCCAGTTCACTGAGCCAGAGAGAATTTCTTACCGCAACAATCAGCCTTCCTTTTTCCACCATAATGGGCTGAGCATTCTGGCTGATTTCTTCTCCCACCACCTGCTTCCATACCTGAAAGACTTTGGACTCCCTGAACCTTTGCTCCTCTCCCACCTCCCGGAAGAATTTTTCCAGAAGTTTTTCAACAGATTCTGGTTTTTCCCGGTTCATTTGATTCTGAATTCCTGAGCCTGGCTGATGCAATTATCTTTCTGGTCGCACGCCCTGATAATAATTTTATGCCAGCCGGGTTTCAGATGGGAAAGATTTAATTCAAATTCTTCTTTTTTTTCATCCAGAATTTTATCCCTGCTGGCGAGGGGAGAGAAATCTTTATCATCCAGAGAGAACTCCAGCAGGGCAATTCTGCTGGTCTGGTCTTGTGCTTTTCCCCGGATTATTCCTCCCGAGAAGCTAAATTTCAACTCTGGCTTGGTGCTATCAATTAAGAAGCTGGAGCTGATTTTTTCTGCTTTATAAACCTGCTCTTCTGGATTGGTGAGAGAATCTCTGGCAACCAGCCGAACCTGATACCAGCCATCAGCCAACTCCCCCACCTTCCATTGATAGCTGGTTCCTTTGATTTCTTCCGGACGGGCAAGCCTGCTCCATAATCTATCTCCGGCTCGGCGATAAAAGAGCTGATACTCAAGCGGGTCTTGGTCTGGATTTTCCACCTGCCAGCGAATGGTATATCTTAAAGAAGCGGTCAAATTGGACTTCCGATTGGAAGAGGGCTTCTGAGAAACCGGAGAGGTTTGCGATTTCACCTCTAGCGCGGTTATGTAATGCGCCTGGTTGAGCGGGCGGTAACTGAGCTCCACCCGGTCTATTTCCCCTTCCTCTCTGCCCAGCCATCCTGCTTGAAATTGTAGGTATCTGGCAGGAGGGTTTTTAATTTTTCCGTCCAGACCAAGTTTTTCCCAGTCTGACCAGCTCTGGTCCGGCTGGGGGGTGTTGCCCGAGCGGGTCTTAAATTCTACCCTCCCGCTTCCCTGCCAGTCCAGTTTCCCCCAGCGAGAAATGAACCCGGCATCCAGAACCTCACTTTGATACCCACAGTGAGCAGGGGTGGATTTGGTTTTTACCAAAAGAGCGGGCTCGCCAGTTCCCAGCCAGCGAACCTTACCTGAAAAAGGTGCCAGGGCAGATACCTTGCCTGCATCCAGATTAAAAACAAGATATTCCCGAGTGCCGGGATAAATTTTATAAACCTGTCCCTGATGGTCAGTGCCGATAAAGAATCCGGTCCTCTCCTCTCCTGCCAGCGAAAGAATGGTGGAGCGGGGAAGGGTTAAAATTCTTTCTATGCCTTTTTTGGGGTTAAAGATATAGACCCCGGCTCTGCCTGTGGGCATCTGGAGAGGAGGTGCTGAAACCGGTTTTCCTTCATTATCCTGTGGTGGTTCTTCTGGCTGGAATTCCTGTGGAGGTTGAGGGGGAGCAGAAGGAAGCGGGCGTGCCATCCCCTGATTGACTGCTATCAGGAGACTGCCATCTTGCAATCTGCGCACTGCTTTAATTTCCTCCTGGGTAAAAGTATAAATGATAGAATATTCTCCGCTTAGAGAAAATCTAACAATCATAGCCGGAGCACTGGTCACAGCATAAAACCTTCCGGAATCCGCTGAAATGACCTCCATAACCTGCTCTGCTTCTAGCTCCAGTATTTTTCGGGCTTTCTTGCCCGGCTGAAGCAAATAAATCTGAGCCGGTGCTCCACCGCCAGCCAGAATTTTTCTTAGCCCTGCCTGATGAAGAGTCCAGATATAATCTATACCCGGCTGAGTAACTTCTTTGGCTTGATTGTTTTCCCATTTATAAACTATTGCCTGGGGAATCACCGAGAAATAAATTTTTCCTTCCGAAGTATAAAGGAGGCTGGTGATAGCAATCCGGTTCGGGTCCTGATATACCTGATTTATCTTTCCAGCTTGAAATTCAAAGAGCCTGGCTTGATTGCCGGTCCCAATTAAAAGATGCTCTGGAGAAAGTTCTAGAATGCACCAGACAGATTCCGCATCCAGCTCATATTTTTTGAGTCCCGGACCGGAATAAATTTTGCCACCGGAGCTGAGAAAAGAAGATTGAAATTTTCCCTCCTGAAAATCTTTAAAACTATCCAGCTCAAAAAATTTGCTCTGGGCAGAAATAAGAAAAAACAACCCCGAAGCAAGCAAGAAAACCTTTAAAATCCGCAATTTCTTCCTCCTCTTCATCGACTGGGCTTTTTGGTTGCAGGGGGAGTTTTGACCTTAAATCTGAGAGAAGCTCCCCCGCGAATAATATAAGGCATCGGATAAATTTGATATTCATATGCCGGGATTTTTCTGCTTCGGGAATTGGTTTTCCCTGCAATTATTTTCTGGGCACTGGGCGGTAGTCCCCGAAGTCTTTTCCCCTGTTCATCTAAGATTAATCCCGGTTTGGAATATCTCACCACCAGCCATCTGGGGCTGGGGAGTTTTTTTATTGCTTGAATCAGGTCTTCCAAGGAATTGGGAGGAGCAAAATCTGGAGGCATTGTCTCTCCGCCCATCAGGTTGATGGTAAATTGTCTTTGTGATTTTTCTGGAATTTTTAAGCTGATTTTTTTCTCAAATTCCTCGCCCTGAAAAACTTGAAATCTAATTCCCACCAAAACGGTATCTCCCGGAGCGACTTCGGTTTTATTTGCCCAGACCGATTTAATAGTTGCCACTTCCCATCCCGGGCTAAGCTTCAGTTTAAAATCCAGATTTTTAATTTTTACCTTCTGGTAGCGGTTATTTAAAATTAAAGATATAGGTGCCAGATAGTTGGAAGTAAAAATATTTCCGGAAAAAGTAAACCAGTCCTGATAGTTAATTGGAGATTCATAATTTTCTATTTGCATTTTCAGGTCCAGTTTTACCGTGGTATATTCGCTAACCGCTCCGGAGGAAGAAATTGCTTCAAATAAGCAAATCTGCACCAGAACCGGCACCATAGCGGGATGATTTGCCACCTGGAAGTTGTAAGTGTTTTTCAGGTTAAGAATTTGATTATTTACTTCTATCTTTACCGGAATGGTCTGAGGCTTTTGGTTTAATCTGCCGGCAATTCCCAGCTCAAGGTCTCGGGTTAATTCTCCTATCTCCCGGGCTGGAGATGCCAGCTTAAAAGAAAGATACTCACTGGAGATGATGGTATGAACCTTTGCCAGGGTAAGGGGGAAAGAAACCGCTCCGCCCCGGTAAAAACCGTGCCCAAAAGCAAGAACCGTGTTTCCCTCCACTAAAGTGGCAGTGCCAATCGCGCTGATATTCAAATCTCCTCTTACCAGCTCCACCCCAACCGCACTTCCTGGTTCCAGTTTAGCTGGGGCAGATTTATCTATAGTTTCTCCGCCTCCACTAATTACAGGACCCAGATTCAAGCCCTCCAGCATTTCTTTTATCTGGTGGAATTTTCCCGGAGCAAAGCCCGAGACCATAATTGGACAATCCACTGGTTTGAGCTGAGGAGATAAAGATGTTTGCTCAGTGGAAGTCTGCCGGGCTTTTGAGGAACCTGCAGGCTGTTTTAAAAATTCCAGCATAGCCTCTATGGGGGTGACTCCGGCAATTGGCTCCTGGGAAAAACTCCAGGTATAAGCTAAAGCTCCTGCCAGTTTGCCTTGAAAATAAATCGGGCTTCCGCTCATCCCGGCGCTCACTCTGCTTTTTTCCAGCCCGGCTCCGGAGCATTTGACCAGAATTAAATCGCTTTTGGGCAGGGCTTTGGGGAGAATGTCAATAATCTCCACCTCAAACCGCTCGGGCTGATAGCCTTTAAAAACACTGAGACCATAGCCCTTCATCCCCGGATGTAGCTCGCTTACCGGAATAATCTCCACCGAAAAAATTTTCCAGCTAAAAAATAACAAGCCTAAAAATAAAATAATTTTTTTCATTATCTTCCTTTTAATTTGTTATTTAGCTTACTAATCACTTTAAGAGCTTTTAAGAAAAAGTCAAGCAGAGATAAAATCCATTAAGTTTAAGTAATTTCCATTAATTAAACGAATGACTGGCACCAGAGATTGAGCCGGAGCAGAAAAATAATCAATGATATTTACACAGGCATAAGCCTGGTCAATTCTGAAAAAGTTTTTCAAGCTGAGATTTAACTCCTGAGATAAAATTACCCGATTGGTTCCCCCGTGAGCAAAAATAGCAATTTCTCCCTGTTCCTCTTTGACTAAAGGAAGGTAAAAGTCCAGCACCCTTCGGGAAAAACTGAGCAGGTTCTCTCCTCCGGGAAATTGAAAATTCTCCCAGTCCTTTTCCAGCCCCTTTGTTATATTTAATTTTTCCATTATTTCTTTCCAGCTTTTTCCTTCCCAGTCGCCGAAGTGAAATTCCCGAAGCTCTTTTTTAAATTCCGGCTGGATATTGATGAGCTTTGCCAGAATCTCAGCTCCTCGTCTCGCCCGATATAAATCACTGGAAATTATTTTTTTAATAGGTCTCTGGCTGAGCGCCCGGGCGACCTTAAGCATTTGTTCTTCTCCATATTGACTTAAGGCTACATCCCGATGACCATCCAGCCTGAGCTCGTCAGGATTTTCTATTTCTCCATGACGAATTAAATATACCCGGAGCTGGGGAAGGGGAATCTTTTCACTCATTAACCGCTCCTCCTACCACCAGTTCAGGAATCCGGAGAGTAGGCTGAGCATCTGCAACTGGCACTCCCTGACCATCTTTTCCGCAGGTGCCAATTCCAAATCCCAGGTCATTTCCCACCATATCTATTTCTTTCAGCACCTGAGGACCATTTCCTACCAGAGTAGCTCCCCGCACCGGCTCCGCTACCTCGCCCTTTTCAATTAAATACCCCTCATTTACTTCAAAGATAAAATCTCCGCTAACCGTATCTACCTGTCCGCCTCCCATTTTTTTCACAAAGAGCCCAAAATCTACTGCCCGGATTATTTGCTCCGGGGAAGATTCGCCGGGAAGAATTATGGTATTGCTCATTCTCACCAGAGGAGGATAGCGATAACTCTCTCTTCTTCCATTTCCGGTAGATTTTTTTCCGGCCCGCATTGCTTCCAGAAGATTATACATATAATTCACCAAAACTCCTTTTTCCACTAAAATGGTTCTTTCTCCTGGCATACCCTCATCATCAAACTGATAGCTTCCTCTTTTGCCCGGAATTGTGGCATCATCTATCACAGTGATTAGCTTGCTTGCCACTTCCTTGCCCAATTTATTTTGATACACGCTCAATCCCTGCTCGGCTAAATCTGCTTCCAAGCCATGTCCGATGGCTTCGTGAATCATTGTTCCGCCTGCTTCCGCACTCAATACCACTGGCATCTTACCCCCGGGAGCTTTTCGGGCTTTAAGCATTTTTACCGCTCTCTGAGCGGAGGTAAGAGCCACCTGCTCTGGTGGATACTCTTTAAAGAGTTCAAATCCTTGGGTTCCGCCCACCGGTTCATATCCCACCTGAAGCTCGCGGTCTTTTTCTGCTATTACCTGCACCAGAAAGAGAGTTTGGACTGATTCATTATGAGCAACAATTCCATTGCTGTTGGCAATTCCGATTTTCCGCCTCAGGTCAAAATAGCGGACCCTCACCTGGACAATACTTTTATGGTATTTTCTCGCGGTCTCTTCTGCTTTTTTCAGGAGCTTGATTTTTTCTCCCAGGGGAATTTGGTCAGGCGGTATTAGAATTTCTGGCTTAAAATAGGTTTTAGGAGATTGAAATTCCATTGGAATGATAACCGCTGGTTGAGATGTATCTGCACTCTGGCTTACCGCCTCTGCCAGAGATAGAAGGTCATTTTTTAAAAGGGAATTGGTATAGGCATATCTGGTGCGAGATTCGCAGAGCAGGCGAACCCCGGCTCCCCGGCTGATGCCAATGCTTGCCTGCTCAATTTTTCCTGCTTCTAAAAGTATTTCGGTTTGAATCCGCTCTTCCACAAACAGCTCTGCCAGCTCCCCGCCTCTGCTTCCGGCTTTTTCCAGGATGGGCTTAAACTCAATGTCTTCAATCATATTTCATCACCAGTCTGAAAGGGTTTCTGGACCAAGAGGCTTTATTTGAAATTTTACCTTTTTATCTCCATACCAGTAGCTGGTTGCCTGAAGGTCAAAGGTGATGGTGGGGGTCCAGTGCCAGATTTCCAGATTAAATTCTATCAAGTTATGGAAAGGAATCTGGTCAAGAATCTGCCAGCGATACTGGGAGCAGATTTCAGAGAATTTCTCATTTGCCATTACCAGCCGAACTGGAAGGAGCTGATAAGGTAGGAGAGCAAGCATCATCAAAGAATTGCCCGGCTTGGTCATCCCATAATAGGGATGGACAAATTTCAAATATCTGGTTCCCCAGGCATAGCTGAAATAATCCTCAGTGCCGGTGCCGAAGATGCTGGGAAATTTGTCATCATCAACAAAAACCTTTTCATCTCCTTCTCCCCACCAGATATAGTCCGGATTTCTGATGCTGAGCATTGTTCCCACATATCTTCCGGCTCCGCCTTCTGCTTTTAAAAGCTCCCAATCTGCAAAAGGACGGGTAGGATGGTTTTCCAGATTATGATAGGTGCAATGGAAATGGAGAAAATCTCCTTTAAGCTCTGGATAGTATAAAACCTTTCCAGAAATTTGTGCTTCCTGGTCAGAAAGGTTTGCTAGCTGAAATTCAGCTTTTTTCTTAAAAGGCATCTGCCAGTAAGATTTTAAAATTACGGTTTTGGTTTTTTCCTCCCAGTCCATTGAAAGAGGGAGAGAGCGGTAGGGATTTACTCCCGGGGTGGAGCCAAAAAATGCTCCGAGCGGAGAATAAATTGCCCAGGGCTTTAAATTATCAAACCCAGCTTTTAAAATCAGGCGATTAAGCAGTTTCTGAGCCTGCTTTTTATCTTCTGCACTGAGATGGATTTCTATCAGCTTGATAATTCCTTTTGAGTCAATAGTAAAAAGCTCCTGTTCTTTTTGAGGAGAAATTTTTATCTGAAAACTCTTTTCTTTTAAGCCTGCTTCCAGCTCAGGCTCGGATTTATCAAGCCGGGCTTTAACT
>CAZKMM010000037.1:0-19462 GCA_964553915.1 uncultured bacterium | reverse complement strand
CTGGTTGGCCTCGGGTGCCACCCCGAAATAAGGCCATTCAATATAAAGCTTTCCCTCCCGGAAAAAAGCCGTGGGCTGACCATCCGTGATAAGGATAATCTGGCGAGAGGCATTTTGATGCCTGCTTAGAAGCCTGCGGGCAAGCTCCAGAGCATGCTGGATATTGGTAAAGATGTCTTCTCCCAGCCCACTGGTAGCTTCAATCAGTTCTCTTCGGGTAAGAATCCGGGCATAAGTGGCAAAGCCAACCAGATAAAAGTAATCCCGGGGAAAGCGGGTGCGGATGAGATGCTCCAGAGCTAATGCAACTTTTTTTGCAGGAATAAATCTGCCGGTCTGAAACATTGATAAAGATAAATCCAGCATCAAGACCGTGGCGCTCCGGCTCTCCCGCTCGCTTTCCACAACTTCAAAATCCTCGGGCTTGAGCCGGAGTTTTGCCGAGCTTTGAGAACTTAATCCGCTCCTTTCCATAAATTCCCTTTGTAAGGCATTTTGCAGGGTGCGGAAAAGATGAAGCCGAAGCGGGTCGCCAAATTGAAAAGCCCGGCTCTGGTCCGGAATAATCGTCTCCGTCCCTCCAGCTCCTGAGCGATGTTTTCCCATCAGCTCCGTAGCTACCTCCTGAAAAATATCTTTTAAAGCCTTTTCACCAATCAGGCGAATTGCCCGGGGAGTGAGCTGAGAGACCGAGCTGGCATCAAGAAGAAATCCACTTTCTTTTAGAAATTCAGTAAATTCCAGAAGCCGTTCTATGCTCTGGCGGGCTTGCCGGTCCAGGAATTCTTCTAAATCTGCCAGATTAATCCCCTCCAGTTCCCCTCGTTCCAGAGCTTGAATTAAGGCTTCTAACCTCTGTAATTGAAGTGCCATTTCCATAGCCTGTTCCAGGTCAATCTGCTCCTGACCAGAGAAAAAGTTAGAAGCCATAAATCGCTGGAGGTTTTCAAAATATTCCAAGAGATTTTCAAATTCTTCTTTTGCCTCTGAGCTTTCAAATTCATAATTTTTTAAAGCCTGAAGCCGTTGATGAAATTTCTCAGGAAGATTATGAAGGAAAGACTGCTTTTCAAAAAGCTCCTGAAGCCGGGAAAGATTAGAAGAAGAAGCTGAAGATAATTCCCGCTCAAGTTCTTCCAGTTGAGAGAATTCCTTTTGTAAAATCTCTTCCAGCCATTGATTGAACTGCTCCACCAGGCTTCGGGAATTAAATCGGGATAAAAGCTCAGCTCTTTTGCTCCGAAGTTTTTGAGCCAGCTGGTTTAAGCCTTCAAATTCCAAAGCAGAAGAGCCCTGGCGAACCATCCAGTTAAAAGCAAAGCGGAAATCTCCAAAATTAAGATAGTCCTCAATTAACTGCTCCCGGGCTTTAAGCAGTTCGGTGCGAATCAGCTGGGAGCCATCCCAGCGAGAATATTTATAGATAAATTTTCCCGGTTCCATCAGGACCCTTCCGGGGGGTGGTTTGGGATTTTTGATAGCGATATTTATTCTGAATTAACTGGCGGTTTAGTTTTTGATTTAAATGGAGCCCCTCTAAAATTAACTCGCAGGCGCTTGCCAGCTCCGGCTGGGTTAAAGAAATTTCCAGGCGGGAAGATAAAAACTCCTTAAGTTCCGGAAAATGTTGAAACAGGTCCATATATTCCTTGCTGGGAAATTCGCTGGAGACCTCCATTATTGCTCCTCGCTCAAAAGCCCGGGTCAGATGGGAAAATTCTTCGGGCTGAAAATAGCGGTCAAAAACCTTTTTAATTGCCCGGGCAATAAAAATTTCAATCAACTCGGTCTCGCTTCTTTCTTCTCCGGTATATTCCAGCTCAATCTTTCCCCGACTGCTGGGGTAAATGGCAGAGAGGTCAGTAAGGCGGGGCACCGCGGGATTTTCTCCCAGCTGTAATGCTCGCTTTCGGGCTGAGGAAATGATGTTCTCATAATTTGAAATGCTCATTCTCACTGAAACCCCACTGGATTGATTTACCTCCGGGCTCTTGCGGGCTTCAAAGGTAATTTCCGCAATAATCTCTTTGATAAACCCGGGAACCCGAAGCTCCTCTTCCGCAGTCAGGAAAATTCCGGCTTCCTGCTCAATAATTGCAATCTCAGTCTCTATATCTTTGGGATAATGGGTGCGCACCTGAGAGGAATAGCGGTCTTTTAAGGGAGTGATGATTTTTCCTCGATTGGTATAATCTTCAGGGTTAGCAGTGGCAACAATATAAATATCTAAAGGAAGCTGAAACTTATAGCCTTTAATCTGAATATCTCTTTCTTCCAGGATATTAAAGAGACCAACCTGCACTTTTTCCGAAAGGTCAGGAAGCTCGTTAATTGCAAAAATACCCCGATTACAGCGGGGAAGAAGACCAAAATGAATCGCGGACTGGTCTGAAAGATACCTTCCTTCTGCAATCTTGATTGGGTCAATATCTCCGATTAAATCTGCCATAGAGACATCCGGGGTTGCCAGTTTTTCCCCGTATCTTTCCGAGCGGTGAATCCAGCGGATGGGCAGGCGGTCTCCCAGCTCAATTGCTCTAGCCCGACAAACCGCACAAACCGGATGATAAGGATGGTCATTAATTTCACAGCCTTCCACCGCGGGCATCCATTCGTCCAGAAAATTGATTAAAAGCCGGATTATCCGGCTCTTTGCCTGCCCTCTTTCTCCCAGAATAATCAAATCATGCCCGGAGAGAATGGCATTTTCCAGCTCCGGAATCACTGTTTGCTCATAGCCGAGAATTCCCGGGAAGAGTTCCTCGCCTGTTCGGATTTTTTCTAAAAGATTTTCTGCCAGCTCCTGTTTGACCGAACGGTCTTTCCAACCGCTGGCTCTTAAATCTCCCAGGGTTTTTATTTCTTTAAGAGCTTCCATATTATTAACTTTAGCAGGCTCATTTAGTTAAGTAAAATTACTGGTTAACTGAATCCTGAAAGAAGAGCCGAAAGACCAAGAAGGCATTGAGCAGAGTTCGGAAATTCTTGGGCACTAACTGGAAGGTCCGCCATGCCCTTTTCGGGTCTAAATAAAATCTCCGATATGCCCATTTGTTCAACCGATGAAGAATCTCATCGCTCACCGCACTTAAATTTACCGTCATCGTGCTGTAATCCCGAAACTGTTTATTAACCAGTTTTTCCTCTCCCACCATTTTCCCCACCTCGGTGCCAGGGAAAGGATTTAAGTAAAAGAAGCTGGCAACACTGAGTTTGGAAGAGCAGGCAAATTCTATAGTCATTTTTATGTCTTCCTCAGTTTCGGTAGGAAAGCCCATAATAAAATAACCGGTGGCAATCATTCCCCTTTTGTTGGTCTCTTCAATTGCCCATTTGACTTTTTCCAGATTGATTCGCTTTTTAATCAACTTTTGAATTCTCGGGCTGGCACTTTCCACCGCAAAGGCAATTCGGTAGAATCCTGCCTGCTTTAACAGGTCTAAAAATTCCTCATCTACAATGTCCCCCCGAATCCCGTTGGGAAGAGTGAGATGAAGCCCGAGCCCGCGGTCTATAATACCCTGACAGATTTCTTTGGCACGATTTAAATCCAGATTAAAAGAATCATCTACAATTTCCAGCTCCTCCACCCCGTATTTATGCCTGAGCAGAGCAATCTCCTCCACCACTTTTTCCGGAGAGCGGGCACGGAATTTTTTCCCAAAAATGTTATGGCAAAAGATACAGCCAAAAGGACAGCCCCGACTGGTGATGATGCTTAAAGTTTTATAGCTGTATTTAATGATGTTTTCTGAGTTTCTTCCCCGGTGATGAAAATAACTTTTGGGATTAACCAGTTCCCAGTCAAAAGGAAGCTGGTCCAGGTTATTTACAAATTCTGGCTCACCTGTAAAAATGACTTCTCCATTCCTTTGATAAAATATCCCCGGCACCTGCTTCGGTTCTATTTCCTGCTCCAGAGCGTTAACCAGACCCAAAAAGGTTTTTTCCCCTTCTCCCACCACCAGATAATCAATTTCCGGAATCTGGGTAAAAATAGAATCCCGATTAGCAGAAGGAAAAGGACCACCAAGAATTAGTCTTGTCTGAGGGAGGATTTGTTTGAGCAGGCGGGCAAGGATTTGAACCTGGTCTGCCTCAAAATTAATGGCACTGATGCCAATCAGGTCCGGGTTAAATTCCTGAGCGAGTTTGATAATCTTTTCTGGCTTTAACCGCAAATTTCGGGCATCAATGATTTTCGGTTCATCCTGAGGACGATGAATTTTTAGATAAGAGGCAATATATCCCAAACCTAAAGGAACCGGGGTGGCAATGATTCTTGAATTTGGTCTTATAAACAGGATTTTCATCTTTATTATTATAATCGGGAGCTTTGGGAAAGGAAAGATAGCAATTCTTTGACCTTAAGTAGAGGTTATGTTAGAGCATAATTGATGAAAAATAAAGGATGGTTTTGGATTATTCTGGTTTCGGGCTTGGTTATTTTGGGAGGTGAGCTTTTTATTGCCGGAGGATTTGAGCCCGGGCGGAGCTTAAAAATTACCTTTGGTTTTTTAACTCTATTTTTCTTTCCGGGGTTTTGTCTGGCGGAAATTTTATCAGGGAAAGAGCGGATTGATTTTATAGACCAGCTGGGCTGGTCTGTGGTTTTGAGTCTGGGGATTTACAGCTATCCTGGTTTATTGGCATTTATTTTCAAGCTCAGGCTGGAGTGGATTTTCTGGCTCTTTTTCATCCTGGCAGTTCTTTTCTGGCTGGGAGCGATTTTTTCCTCATTTTCAGTCCGGGCAGGGTTTTTTTCTATTCGGAAATTAAGCTGGGAGAAGGCTTCAGGGGTAATTTTGATATTCCTTGCTGGACTGCTGGCTTATTATGTGGGCGGGTTTCGGGGACCAGGGCATGACTGGGATTTGTTCAATTATATAGGCGAGGTGCGGAAGTTTCTGGTCTGGGGTGGAGCTGAGGTTCATCATTATTTTTATCTGGATGCTCCGCCGGACCCGGTTCATTCCTATGACCTCTGGGCTCTGCTCTGGTCGGTTTTAGCTTTTAAAAATCGCTTGGACCCGATTCCACTTTACATTCATTCAGTTTTTCTTACCATTCCCCTTTGCCTTTTTTCTTTCTGGAGTTTTGCTCGCCGGGGAGTGGGTGAGCTGGGAGGGTTTTTTGCTTTTTCTTTTTATTATTTTTTCCAGCTGTTTTACGGGGGTTTACAATTTCTTGCCCGGAGCAGTTTTTATCCCGCGGATAGTATGTGGCTTTTATGCTTTCCCGGGCTTTTGAGTTTTTGGTTTTTTTATCTGGAAAAAGGAGGAAAAGCCCGGCTGATTGCCACCTGCTTTTCAGCTCTGGGGATGAGCATTGTTCATATTCTCTGGGGGCTGGTCTGGTATTTGGTGCTGGGGTTTTATCTGCTCTGGGAGATTTTTCGGGCTTTAGCGCTGACAAAAATTTTAAAGGATTTTTCCGGCTCCTGGGGAAAAAAGTTTTTAAAATTTATCTTCTGGGCTCTGGTGATTTTTCCTTATCTGCTCAGCTTGTTTTATATTTTTTATAAACTTCGGCAGGAGCCTCCTTTATGGTTTAAGCCCATTTTTTCGGAGTTTTTTCTGGACCGGCTCTGGTTTTATGCTTTGGTTTTCTTGGCAGTGCCAGTTTTTATTTTAGTTTATCTGGCTCGGGAAAGGCTCAGGCGGTCAAAAGAAAAGTTCGCGCTTGACCAAAATTTTAAGAAGGTGTTGGGAATAATTTTTTTCTCGCTTTTAATTGCTCTGCCTTATATTTGTTTAAGGGCAGAGGTGGTGAGATATACCCAGTGGGAGAGCTTCGGAAGGAACCCGTATCGGGCTTTAATCACCCCGGAGCTTTTTTTTCTCAATCCCTTTAAACGGAGCTTTTTTAATCCTAATATGAGCTTTCATCCTTTTTTCTGGCTGGGGGTGATTTTTAGCCTGCTTTTTTTCTTCTGGAAGCGGGATAAATTCTCTCCTTTAGCCAGGGCAGGGTTTTATAGTTTCTGGAGCGTGATTGCTCTGGTCTTGAATCCGGTATATTCCAGTGTTTTTGCCAAGTTTTTTACCCTCGGATATCTGCGAAGGATTCTTCGGCTTCCGGCTTTGCTTGGATTCTTATTTGCAGGGGGAGTTTGGGAGAGGTTTGGTCTGAAAAGAGAACAAACTCGCCGGCTGGTTTTGGTTTGGATTTTTTCAGCTTTGATTTCTCTTGCCCTGATTCCTGCTCCAGCAGAGCCTTTATACCGGGGTTTATTCAAGAAGATGATTTTTTTAGCTAAAAAGGAAAACCGGGACCGGCTGTTGGACGATTCCGAGCCTTTTGAATATCTTAAGAAAAATCATTTAATCAAACCGAAGGAGGTAGTCTTTTCTGATATTTTAACCAGCTTTCGCCTCCCTGCCTATCTCGGCTGTTATGTCGCGGTTCAGCACAAACCTGGAGTGGGAGTTCCTGACCAGGATGAACGGAGAAAAGAGGAGCAGGAGTTTTTTCATTCCCAGACCTCTCTGGAGCGAATTTTAGAGATTTTAAAAAAGCGAAAGGCGAGCTGGGTGATTATTAACCGCAATCCCGGATATAAGCTTCCTGCCTATCCGGTCAGTTTTGGACATCCGGAAACTGCGGGAAAGCTTCTTTCTGCCCCGCAGTATTTTGAAAAAATTTATGAAAAAGATGATTGGTTAATTTTCAGGGTGAAATAGCTCAGGGAGAAATTTCCACCAGCTCTAAAGAAACATAGCCGATCAGAGAAATCGCTTCTACCAAAACAAAAGGACGGGCTCCTTCTAAAGCGAGCCAGATGCTAGCTCTTTGAGCCAGAGTGCGCAGGGATTGTTTTTGCTCTATTCTTTTTATCAGTTTCGGACTCTCCCGCTCAAATTTTCTGGGAAGTTTGAACAGATAAGGTGTTAGCTCAATTGCGGAGAAGGTTCCAGCTTTAACTTTGATGGATTTGGTTTTTCCTGCTTCCAGAAGAATTAGATAGCGGTCATTCCCATCGGTGAATTCAAAATATCTTTTATCTCCACTTTTCCAATCAAGGCTTCGGACCAAAAATCCCAGACTGACCGGGTCCAAACCCTGATAAAGTTGAAATTCTTTTCGGGAGCGTTTGGTCTTGTTTCTCCAGATTCTTTCTGAACAGGCGGAGTTATTTTTTAAGTCAAAGCTCAGCACCAGGTCCTGTTCAATAAAAGGCTCCCGGAAATGAAACTGATAGGTTCTGGGCTGGAAACTTCTGGTAGTTTCCACTTCCAGCCAGTCATCCATTTCCCACAGTGCCCTTGCCCAGCCAGTGGTGTGAGCAAAACTCTGAATCAGATAATTTCCATTAATGGATTTTACCATTAGTTCCGCCTGGGCAGATTTAATCCCCATCCACCGTGCCTGATATTTTAGATTTTCGCCGGTAAAATCAATTTTAACCTGATAGCCAGGAGGTATTTCCAGGAATTTTTCTATCAATGCCGGGGCAGAATCAGAGAAAACCATTAAGAGAATAAAGAGAAAAAATTTTCTTCTCATTATGGTTTTAAAGGAAGGTGTTTAAGTCCTAAATCTTCTTCCAAGCCAAACATCAGGTTCATATTCTGCACCGCGTTTCCGCTGGCTCCTTTAACCAGATTGTCTATGGCAGAGCAGATAACTGCCTCTTTTCCGTTAGGGCTCAGGCTGAGACCTATATCACAGAAATTGGAGCCAAGCACCCGGGAAGTGTCAGGCAGTTCCCCCAGAGGAAGCAGACGAACAAATTTTTCGCTTTGATAGGCTTCCTGATAAATAGCTTCTAAGCGAGAAGGGGTAATTTTCCGCAGGAATCTGACATAAATGGTGGAAAAAATTCCCCGAGAGGTGGGAACCAGATGAGGAACAAAAGTAACTTCTACCTTTTTCCGGTAAAGTCTGGTTAATTCCTGCTCCATTTCTGGCTGATGCCGATGCCGGTAGATATTGTAAGCCCGAACCGAACGCTCCGCCTCACAGAGAAGAAAATCCACTATCGCGCTTCTTCCTGCCCCGGAAAGTCCGGATTTAGAATCTATAATAATTTCCCGGGGCTCAACCAGTTTTCGCTCCATCAGGGGCTTAAGAGCAATCAGCACGCCAGTAGGATAACAGCCGGGATTTGCCACCAGCCGGGCAGAACGAATTTGTGAACGATAGATTTCTGGCAGTCCATAGACCGCTTTTCGTAAAAGTGCTGGAAAGCGGTGCTCGGAATAATAGCGCTGATAAACCCCTGCTTTGCGGAAGCGGAAATCTGCACTCAAGTCTATAATCCGAACTTTTCTTTGATAAAGCTCCTCTGCGACCAGCTGGCTTTCAGTATGAGGCAGAGCTAAAAATGCCAGGTCAGATTTCTGGGCAATCTGCTCATAATCTAAAGGGCTGATGCGAATCTCCACCTGGTTGCGGAAGTGAGGGAAAAGGTGCCCATAAATAATTCCGTGATGTTGACGACTGGTAAGCTGGGTAATCTCCACCTCTGGATGTTGAGCCAGAATTCGCACCAGCTCCTGACCAGTATAGCCAGTGGCACCAATAACTGCTACCCGAATCATCAAGGATATTTTAAATAAGAAATCAGTCCTTGGCAATTAGCCGGGAAAGGATGTGGGAGGGGATTATCTCTTGCTGTACTGGAATTTTGCCCGGGCGCCTCTTCTTCCATATTTTTTCCGCTCCACTTCCCGGGCATCCCGGGTGATGAATCCAGCTTTTTTCAAAACCGAACGTAAGTCCGGGTTGGCTAAAAGCAGGGCTCGGGTTATCCCGTGACGGATTGCTCCAGCCTGCCCGCTCAAGCCTCCACCCCGGACATTTATCTTTACATCAAACTGTCCGAGGGTTTGGGTAAGCTCAAAAGGTTGTTTGACAATCATCTGGAGAGTTTTTCTTCCAAAATATTCTTCCAGGGCACGGTCATTAACCAGAATCTGCCCTGAGCCTTTTCTTAACCAGATTCGGGCGACCGCGCTTTTTCTTTTTCCTACCGCGTGATAATCCCATCCCGGAGTCATTAGTTCCCTCCTAAATCTCTAAAGGCTTGGGTTTTTGTGCCTGATGGGGATGCTCAGATCCGGCATATACCTTGAGCTTTTTAAGAATTTTATGCCGACTTTTATTCTTGGGAAGCATCCCCTTAACCGCCAGCCGGATGATTTCTTCGGGTTTTTTCTCCCGCATTCTCCAGGCAGGAATTTCTTTCAGCCCACCAATATAACCGGAATGTCGGTAGTAGATTTTCTTTTGCCATTTATTGCCGGTAAGCCGGATTTTCTCCGCATTAATCACCACCACGAAATCCCCGGTGTCAATATGAGGAGTATATTGAGGTTTATGTTTTCCCCGAAGAATCTTGGCAATCTCACTGGCAAGCCTTCCCAGAACCTTATTCTGGGCATCTACCAGCCACCACTGTCTTTCTACTTCTCCCTTTTTTGCCAGGTAGCTCTTCATTGCCTGCACCTTTAAGATAAATTCAGCTATTGATAGTAATAAATTTTTCTGAAAAGTCAACTGCCTGCTGGGAATTGGAAATCCGGGTGGGTTTTGATAATTTAATTGTCAATGGCAAAGACCACCCCGGCAATTGAACAATATCTCCGGATCAAAGCCCAGTATCCGGACTGCATTCTTTTTTTCCGGATGGGGGATTTTTATGAGATGTTTTTTGAGGATGCCCGGCTTGCCAGCAAGGAGCTGGAAATCGCCTTAACCAGCCGGGGAAGGCATCAGGGGAAAGATATTCCTCTTTGCGGGGTTCCTTATCATTCTGCGGATGGATATATTGCCCGGCTGGTGAACAAGGGATATAAGGTGGCAATCTGCGAGCAGGTAGAAGACCCGAAAAAAGCCAGAGGAATTGTCAAAAGAGCAGTTACCCGGGTGATTACTCCAGGCACGGTGCTTGACCCCCAGAGTCTGGAAAAAGGGTTTCATTCTTATTTAGCCGGGGTTTCCAGCAAAGATTTCCAGAATTTTGGCCTGGCATATCTGGATTTTTCCACCGGAGAGTTCAAATGCACGGAACTGGAAGGATTAAATTCTCTTTTTGATGAGCTGGGACGAATTGAGCCCAAAGAAATAATTCTCCCCCAGGAGCTATTTTCCCAGCCAGAGTTCAAAAAATACTGGGAGGATTTTATCAATCAGTTAGGTTTTGAGCCTTTAGTTAATCTGGAGCCAGAAGAAGAGTTTGAATATAGTCTTAATTACCAGAGGCTGGTGGGACATTTTAAGGTAGAGAGCTTAGCCGGGTTTGGTTTGGAATCCGCCCCCCTGGCTATTTCAGCAAGTGGAGTAATTCTCGCTTATCTGGAAAGGACTCAAAAGGGAGATTCTTCTCCGCCGGTAGAGGTAGGAGGAGGGGAGCCTGCTCGTCTGGAGGCACCTTTAAGCCACATCACCAGCCTTCAATATTATTTCACTCAAGAGTATATGATTTTAGATGAGGCAACCAAAAGAAATCTGGAGCTGGTTCGCACCCTGCGGGAGGGAAAAGAGCGGGGTTCACTTTTCAATTTGCTTAATCTCTGCATTACTCCGATGGGCAGTCGGGTGCTTTTGGAATGGCTGAATTATCCTTTAATTAAAGTTTCAGAGATAAACAAGCGTCTGGATGCGGTGGAGCTGGCTAAAGATGAGCATATCCTCAGGCTGGATTTGAGGAATTTATTAAAGCGGATATCTGACCTGGAAAGGCTTTCCAGCCGGGTGGCTATGAAAAGTGCCAATGCCCGGGACCTGCTGGGTATCCGGGAGAGCCTGAAAGTAATTCCCCCAATTAAAGACCTGCTTGTTCCTTTGAATTTGGAGCTTTTTCAGGAAATTAACCAGAATCTTAATCCCCTGACAGAACTGGTGGAACTTTTGGAGCGGGCAGTAGCTGATGATGCTCCAGCGGTTCTTCACGAAGGAAGGCTGATTAAATCAGGATTTAATCCAGAGCTGGATGAGTTAGTTCAGCTTCAGAAAGATGCCCGTTCTTATCTGGCTCAGATAGAGGCAAAGGAGCGAAAGAAAACAAAAATTCCCACCTTAAAAATTGGTTATAACAAAGTTTTTGGATATTATCTGGAAGTGACCAAGCCTCATCTTCATCTGGTTCCGGATTATTTTCAGCGTCGCCAGACCCTGGTTAATGCGGAGCGGTTCATTACTCCGGAGTTGAAGGAGCTGGAGGCAAAGATTTTAACTGCTCAGGAGCGGATTATTGAGCTTAATTATCAACTTTTTTCTCAGGTTCGGGAGGAAGTTGCCAGGCATTCAGAAATCCTCTGCCAGATTGCCCATCAGCTAGGGAAATTAGATGTTCTTTTAGCTCTGGGAGAGGTTTCTGCCCGGCAGGGTTATAACCGTCCACAGGTAGAGGATAGTGATGTAATAGAGATTCAGGGAGGAAGGCATCCGGTAATAGAGGCACTTCGTCCGGGCGAACCTTTTATCCCCAATGATATTTATCTGGACGGAAAGGACCATCAGATTTTAATCATTACTGGACCCAATATGGCAGGGAAAAGCACCGTGCTTCGCCAGACCGCGTTAATTGTGCTTTTGGCTCAGATGGGCTGTTTTGTTCCAGCAGAAAGTGCCCGAATCGGAGTGGTGGATAGAATTTTTACCCGGGTAGGTGCCAGTGATATTCTGGTGCGGGGTTTGAGTACTTTTATGGTAGAGATGATAGAGACCGCCCAGATTCTCCGCTACGCTACCCCCAAAAGCCTGGTTTTGCTGGATGAGATTGGAAGGGGCACCAGCACTTACGATGGCTTGAGCATTGCCTGGGCGGTGGTGGAATACCTTCATGACCATCCGGAGCATCGGGCAAGGACTTTATTTGCTACCCACTACCATGAGCTGGTGGATTTGGAAAAGCTCAAGCCCCGGGTGAAAAATTATCATATTGCGGTTAAAGAATGGCAGGGAGAGGTGATTTTTCTCCGGAAACTGGTGCCGGGAGGCACGAGCAGGAGTTATGGAATTCAGGTAGCCCGGCTGGCTGGTATTCCAGAAGAGGTGATAGAGCGGGCAAGGGAGATTTTGCTCAATCTGGAAATGAGCGAGTATGACCAGAGCGGAAAGCCCATCTGGAGCAGGTCTAAAAAAGCGCGCTCCTCTCTTTTATATAACCAGCTCTCTTTATTTACCCAATCATCCGAGCCTCGGCTTGAAGAAATTAAAAGAGAGCTGGAAAATCTGGAGCTGGAAACTCTCACTCCAATAGAAGCCCTCAACCTTCTCTGGAAATGGAAGAAGAAACTCAAGGATTAAAGAAGGGAAAGAAAATAGTTCCCAGATACCGTGATTTTCTCTGCCGACCCTGAGAAACCAGCTTCTGATAAAGCTCCTGATAGCGAGAGGCAATAAAAGAGGTAGAGAACCTGTTCCGGTCAAATTCTGCTCGAAATTTTTCCGGCTCGTCCAGCACTTCTGCGATTTTTTCAGCAAAATCCTCCGGCTGATTTTCCGCAAATCTACCATTAACTCCATCTTTAACTATTGCCAGAGAAGCCATACTTTTAAGAGCCACAATCGGTAGCCCACCAGCTCTGGCTTCATAAAGAACTATTCCCTGGGTGTCAGAGGGAGAAGGAAAAACAAAGAGGTCTGCAAGAAAATAGACCTCCGGGAGTTCCTCCTGAGAGAGAAAACCGGTCCAGATTACCCGCTCCGTTAAATTTAACTTCTCCAGCTCCCGCTGATGATATTTTTTAGCAGGTCCCTCTCCGGCAATAACCAGAACCAGATTCCTTCCCTGCTCGGTGAGAATCTTAAGAGCGTGAAACACCAGATTTAAATTTTTTTCCCGGGCAATTCTTCCCACATAAAGAAGCACTCGCTCAAATCTTTCCAGACCGAGCTGTTTTTTTCTTCTTTCCAGTTTTTCCGGGCTCACCTGGTCAAAGCGAGAAAAATCAATCCCGGTGGGCACTGAAGCGGTTTGGGTATTTACTCCATTTTTTATCAGATATTGGCGAATTGGTTCGGTTGGGGTTATTACTAAATCACAGCAGTTGGCAAAGTTAACCACATAATCCCTAACCTGTTTTCTCACCTGTTCAGTATCAACCAGAAAATAATGGGTAAAAAATTCATAAAGGGTATGAAAGGTATAAACCAGAGGCACCTGAAATTGGTCTGCCATTTCCAGAGCACTTTTCCCTAAAAGAAACGGATGATGGGTATGAATTAAGTCCGGCTCAAACTCTTCTAAAGCATTTTCAATGGCGGGCTGGTCTAAGAAATTTAAAGGGATAGCAAAACGCTGAGAAGGAAAGTAAATTGATTTTACCCGCACCACCTCAAATTCTTCCGGCTGGTTTTTAATCCCGTATTCCGGAGCAATAATTAAAATTCTATGTCCCAGCTCTTTTAATGACTGAGCCTGAAATTTAACCGCAACCGCTACTCCGCTGACCCGAGGTAGAAAGTTATTGGTAAAAATGGCAATTTTCATCTTAAATAATTATAACCAAAAAAATTGAACTGCCAATTTGATTCGGTCATTTTAGAAAATCACGGCTCTTTGCTTGATTATAAACCATTAAAATGGCAATTTAACATTAAAGGAGGAGAGGAATGGAGGTTAAAGAGGCAATCTTTTCCCGAAGAAGCGTCCGGGATTTTAAGCCCGAACCGCCCTCCCGTGAGCTGGTGGAAGAAGTGCTCAAAGCCGGCATCTGGGCACCGAGCAATTCCAATCGCCAGCCCTGGGAATTTCTGGTGATTGGCGGAAAATATTTAAACCAGCTGGTTAAACAGCTTAACGAAATATTAGGCAAGCCCGGTAAAACCAGGCGAGACCTTCCTACCTGGGATGATAAATATCCGCCTCCCCCAGAAGGAGAGAGAAGAAGAAAAGAGTTGATGCGGGGACTTTTGGAGAGTGCGAAAAAAGCTGGGCTGGAACCGGGGGAATTTATCAAGAGGAATTTTTCCTTTTTTGGCGCTCCGGTAGTAATTTTAGTTTTGATGGATAAAGGATATGGAATTGGCTCTCTGGTAAGTGTGGGTGCCTGCATTCAAAATATCTTGCTCCGGGCTTATGAACTTGGTTTAGGCACCTGCTGGATGATGATACCATTGGAGTACGGCGAAGTATTTCGGGAGATGTTTCAGATTCCAGAAAACAAATATCTGGTCAGCACCATTGCTCTGGGATATCCGGGTGATTCTCCGCTTAATCAATTCCGAAGCTCAAGGGATTCATTAGAGAAGTTAACAAGATGGTTCTGGGAGTAAAGGGGGAGGAAAAATGAGCGAAAAAATGCTGGGAGTGACTCTTTGGGCAAAATGGGAGCCAAAACCGGATTATAAGCCCCATCCACGGGATATTCCGGAAAAGCAGACTTATTTAGGAAGTAAGGTCTGGCGATATCCGGAGCTGAGGATTGAAGAGCATCCGATTCCCAGACTAAGAGATGATGAGGTTTTGATAGAGGTTAAAGCCTGCGGAATTTGTGGGAGTGATGTTCATATGGCTCAGGCAGATGAAGATGGTTATATGTTTTACCCGGGCTTGACCGGTTTCCCCTGCATTCTCGGGCACGAGACCGCCGGGGTGGTAGTGGATGCGGGCAAAGAAGCCTTTGATAAATTAACTCTGGAAAAATTTAAGGGCGGGGAGGTGGTCTGCACCGAGGAGATGGTCTGGTGTGGAGCCTGCCGGGCTTGTGCGGATGGATATCCCAATCACTGCGAAAGGCTGGATGAGATTGGCTTTAACCGCAATGGAGCTTTTGCCCGCTATCTTGCGGTTCCGAGCAGACTGGTCTGGAGCTTGGAGCCGTTAAAAAGGCGCTATCAGGGAGAAGATTTGTTTGTTGCCGGAAGTCTGGTGGAGCCGACCAGTGTGGCTTATAATGCGGTGATAGAGCGAGGAGGAGGGATTCGTCCTGGAGATAATGTATTAATTTTAGGGGCAGGTCCCATCGGCTCCTCGGCTTGCGGGATTTTGAAGCGGGCAGGAGCAAGCCGGGTGATTATTTCTGAACCGGAGCCTGCCCGGGCAGAGATTGCCCGCAGGCTCGGAGCAGATTTTGTCATTAATCCCAAAGAAGAAGATTTTGCTCAAAAAGTTCTGGAGCTCACTGATGGGATAGGGGTAAAATTGATTTTAGAAGCTACCGGTCTTCCTGAAGTGGTCTGGTCCGGAGTTGAACGGATAATCTGGGAGGGGAGAACTTTAAACACCACGGTGGTGATTGTGGCAAGAGCAGATGCCAGGATTCCTTTAACCGGAGAGGTGTTTCAGGTTCGCCGGGCAAGAATTGTTGGCTCTCAGGGACATTCCGGGCACGGGACTTTCCCCAGGGTGATTGAGATGATTGCCAGCGGATTTGATGTTATTCAGATGGTCACTAAGAAAATAAGGCTGGAGGAAGTACCGGAACATATAAAAATGCTCCAGACCGACCGAACCCATTGCAAGATTACTTGCATTATGGGATAATAACTAAAAATCTGCCAAGGAAAGGTAGTTTATGACCTGGATAAACATCCTAATGAGACCAATTCTAATTGCCCGGAATCAGTAAGAATAAATGCTACTTTTAATGCCCAAAAGCAGTAAATTTTGCGGTTCCGAGGTTGGTCAAAGACTTGCTTATAATTTAAATGACCATAAAAGACCAGATGCTGGCAGGGGTATTTGAAGGGGAGGGGAAGTTTTCTCTTAAGCAGGTTCCTGCTCCCAAGATAGAAAAGCCCAATCAGGTTTTATTAAAGGTTCTCTGCGCAAGCATCTACGGAACCGATATTCAGATTTTAAAAGTCCCGCCCGGGCATCCGGCTAATCCCGGGGTAATTCTTGGACATGAGTATGTTGGAGAAGTGGTTGAGGTGGGGAGCGAGTGCAGTTTTCTTCGCCCCGGAGATTGGGTGGCAGTTGACCCGAATATCCCCTGTGGTTGTTGCTGGTATTGTCAGAATGGTCAACATAATATGTGCGCCAATATGACCACTTTGGGGATATTTATTGATGGTGGGTTTGCGGAATATAATGTGGCGCCCGAGTCTCAGCTTTATAAATTCTCTAAAGAGCTTAAGCCGGAATATGCGGTATTTGCCGAGCCATTGAGCTGTGTTCTTAATGCCTTTCGCAAAATTCGTCCGAGCCCGGGAGAAAATGTTTTGGTTTTGGGAGCAGGTCCGATTGGTCAGTATTTTATTCAGCTTTCCCGTCTTTCTGGTGCGGGCAGGATTTTTGTTTCTGAGCCGATGGAGATGAGAAGGAGGCTAGCAGAAGAGAGCGGAGCAGATTTCATAGTCAATCCTGAAAAAGAGGACCTCTTGGAGGTGGTTTTTTCTCATACCCTTCAAGGGGTGGAAGTGGTGATAGATGCGGTGGGGACTTTAGCGGATTTGTGCATCAAGGTGTGTGCCCGGGGCGGTCGGATTCTTCTTTTTGGTCAGAACCAGCAAGCCCGAGCTCAAATTGCCCAGAATGATATTACCCGAAAGGAGTTAAGTATTTTTGGCTCTTACATTGCCCTTCATACCTTTCCAGAAGCGATTCGGATTCTGGAAAGCAAAAAGCTCAAATTAGACCACCTGATTACTCATCGTTTGCATCTAAAAGACATAGAGCAGGGCTTTTCCGTGATGAGAGAAGCTAAAGCCCTGAAAGTGATAATTTTCCCCAAATAAGCTAAAATTTTGGAACCCAGCCGAAATTTTAAGAAAAATTTTTTTAAAAGAAAAAAAATTTTCTTTACAAAAATATTTTTTCATTATAGATTATTTTTACCAGGAACGGTGAGCGAATGATGAGAGCAAAAGGAAGCATCTTGGTAGATTTTGTCAAAACCATCCGGGCGGATAAATCCGGGGCTTATGACCCGTATCTTACCCCGGAGGATAAGGAGATAATCAGTCAACGGATTCTTCCCAGCGCCTGGTATCCTTATGAGACCTTCCGAAGATGTTTTAATGCGGTGTTTCAGGTTCTGGCAAAACGAGACCTGGAGCAGGTGAGAAAGTGGGGAAGGATTTATGGTGAAGCAATTATGGGAAGTATTTACAAAGGGTTGATCAGGCAGGGAGACCCTTTAGAATTTGTAAAGAAATATGAGATTTATATCCGGAATTTTTTTGATTTTGGTGAGCTGAAAATAGAGGAAGAAGCTCCTGCTCAGGTAATTATAAGGATTCGGGGCTTTGATAAAAATTTTCCTCCTCTTTATTATATGATGTATGGCTGGCTGGAGCGGACTTTGGAGCTGTGCGGTGCTAAAAATATAAAAGTAGAGTTTTTGGAAAGAGCCTGGGAGGGGGGAGAAGAAACCAAGATTAGAATCAGCTGGGAGTTTTAGTTCTCTATTTCCTTGACCTCTTTTTTCACTCATCAGATAATATTTTCTGATGCTCAGACTGGAAAAGGTATTTTTATCTCTGGGAGTAGATTGGATTTTTTCCCGGCTCAATCTTGAGGTAAGTGCAGGAGAATCTATTGTAATTATTGGACCGAGTGGTGCCGGGAAAAGCCTGCTTTTAAAGCTAGCCAGCGGGTTGATTCCCCCTACCAGGGGCAAGGTTTATCTTTTTGGAGAAAATCTTTTTCAGATAGGTTTTTTTCAACGCCAGAATTTGTTGAAGAAAATAGGCTTTTCCTTTCAGCAGTCAGCACTTTTTGATTTTCTTTCCGTAGAAGAAAATATAGGCTTTACCTTGCGAGCGGTGCTTCGCTGGGAAGAGGAGAAAATCAAAGAGCGGGTTAGTTTTTTGATTAAGGCAATGGGTCTGGAAGGGGCGGAGAAGAAAATGCCTGAGGAACTTTCTGGAGGGATGAAAAAACGAGTAAGCCTGGCTCGGGCACTGGCTCATAGCCCTCAGCTTCTTTTCTGTGATGACCCTACCTCTGGTTTAGACCCGATTACTTCCGCAGAGATTTCCGAGCTGATCCTTAGGTTGAAGAAAGAAGCTAATTTTACTTTGATTTTGGTAAGCAATCATTTGCCCACAATCAGAAAGTTAGCGAAAAAGGTTTTTTTGCTTTATCGGGGTAGTTTATCTGAGCTGGGAAGTGCTCAGGAGATAGAATTTAATGCGGAAAAATGGAGTCATTTTTTAGAGGAATAAGATGATTCGCTATCAGGGGGTTTGGAAGAGTTTTGGTGCTCAGGTGGTGCTTCGGGGAGTGGATTTAGAGATAAAGCCCGGAGAGATTTTTTTTATTTTAGGAAGGACTGGAGCCGGCAAGACAGTTTTAATTCGGCTTTTGGTTGGTTTGCTCAAGCCAGACAAAGGGGAGGTCTGGCTGGATAAGGAGAGGGTAGATGTGATGGATGAGGAGAAACTTCGTCAGCTGAGAAGAAAATGTGGGATGATTTTTCAATTTCCCACTCTTTTTGATTCCCTTTCCGTATTTGAGAATATTGCCTTCGGTTTGCGCCGGCACTATCAATTTTCAGAATCAGAAATAAAATCTCGGGTAGAAGAACTTCTGGGGCTGGTTCATCTGGAGAAAAAAATCCTCAACCGGTTTCCCAGCCAGCTCAGTTATGGAATGCAAAAACGGGTGAGCCTGGCACGGGCAATAGCTTTAGAGCCCAGATATCTTTTATATGATGAGCCCACCACCGGTCTGGACCCCTTTACCGCCCGGCAGATTAATCTGTTAATTCTAGAGCTCCGGGAAAAGCTCGGAGTAACCAGTATTGTAGTGAGTCATGACCTGGAGAGTATGAAACAGGTGGCAGACCGGGTGGGAGTCCTGGAAGCAGGAAGGTTTTTAACCATCACCACCCCGAAAGGACTCGGGCAATCTGAAGATAATTTTATTCGCAGGTTTCTGGAGGTAAGCTAGTGGGGGAAAGAATTGCCAACTGGCTGAGCCTGGGGATTTTTCAACTTTTAGGAAAGATTCTTCTCGGCTTCTGGAGCCTGCTTCAGGGCTTAGGTGCCAGAACCATATTTCTGGTTCAGGTGGTCGGTGCAATCTTTGAGCGTCCTTTTGAGATAAGAGAATTTATTGTTCAGCTCTATCTGGTGGGGGTTCGTTCTCTTCCCATTACCGCGGTCAGTGGATTTTTTGTGGGGGGAATTGTTGCTCTGCAGTTTAATTATGCTCTTAATCTTTTTGGGGCACAGGTATATCTGGGTGGGGTTACCACTTCTGGATTGCTTCGGGAAGTGGGACCGGTGCTGGTGGCAATAATGATTACCGGCAGAATCGGGGCTTTTATTGCCGCAGAAGTAGGAACTATGAAGGTTACCGAGCAGATTGATGCGGTTCGTTGTCTGGGTTTGAACCCGCTTTCCACTTTGGTGGTGCCCAGATTTCTGGCGGTGGTAATTATGGTTTTTTTGCTTACCATTTTCGGGCTTCTGGTTAGTTTGGTAGGAGGGGCAGTAGTTTCGGATCTAATGCTTGGGGTTAATTATAGCTATTACCTGGTGAATTTAAAGAAATTAACCACGGTCTGGGCGTTTTTGATTGGGATTATCAAAAGTTTTTTCTTCGGAATTTTAATTGGCA
>CAZKMM010000036.1:0-19688 GCA_964553915.1 uncultured bacterium | reverse complement strand
ATTGAAAAGGGCTAGGGAATGAATTAAGATAAAATTAGCAATGAAGGATTTTTTGAGCTGGAAGGAGAGGTTTTTATTATATCTGGAGCGGGAAAAGAATTATTCTCCTAAAACCGTTCAGGGATATGAATCTGACCTGGAGGAGTTTTATCAATTTGCCTGTGAATATCTGGGCTTAAAGGAAGGCAGTCAACTGGAGCTGAGGAAAATAGACCGAAAGCTGGTCCGAAGCTGGATGAACCGGATGTATCAGGGGCTGAGTCCGGCGAGCATAGAACGGCATCTTTCATCTCTTCGCAGTTTTTTTAATTATCTGGTTAAAGAAGGAGCGGTGAAGTATAACCCGGCAAAGCTGGTAAAAAGCCCGAAAAAGGAGAAAAAACTCCCCAAAGTTCTGAGTCCGGATGAGGTTTTTGCCCTGCTGGAGGCTCCTTCTGGAGAAGATGTGCTTTCGGTCCGGGACCGGGCAATTTTAGAGCTTTTTTATGCTTCTGGACTTCGGCTTTCTGAGCTGGCAGGATTAAATCTAGAGGACTTAGATTTATCTCAGGGATTGATTCGGGTGATGGGAAAGGGGAAAAAAGAACGGGTGGTGCCCATTCATCAGCGAGCCATAGATAGATTAAAAAAGTGGCTGGAGCTGAGAGCAAGCCTGAAAAAGTCGCAGTTAGACCCGGAGGCTCAAAAGGCGGTTTTTTTAAGCAGGAGGGGAACCCGGCTTTCCGCCCGGGCAATAGAGCTTTTGCTGGGGAAATATCTGAAAAAAGCTGGAATCTATCGCCCGGCTACTCCTCACTCCCTCCGGCACAGCTTTGCCACTCATCTTTTAGATAGCGGGATGGACATCAGGAGCATTCAGGAGCTTCTGGGACATTCCAGCTTAAGCACCACCCAGAGATATACTCAGGTGAGTTTAAAAGAACTGATGGAGGCGTATGATGATGCACATCCCCGGGCAAAAAAAGCCTGAAATTATCGGCACCACCGTGCTTTTGGTCCGGCGGGAGGGCAAGGTAGTGATGGCAGGAGATGGGCAGGTAACCATTGGCAATCAGGTGCTCAAGCATAAAGCCCGCAAGGTGCGAAGGCTGTATCACGACCGGATTATCACTGGATTTGCTGGTGCCACTGCTGATGCTCTAACTCTTTATGAAAGATTTGAAAAAAAGCTGGAGTCTCACGGCGGAAATCTCCGCAGAGCCGCGGTGGAGCTGGCTAAGGACTGGCGGACTGATAAAATGCTCCGGAGACTGGAAGCCCTGATGGTTGTGGCAGACAAAGATTCCGCATTTTTAATCTCTGGAAGCGGTGATGTGCTGGAGCCGGATGAAGGAGTACTGGCAATTGGCTCTGGAGCTCCTTATGCAGAATCTGCCGCCAAAGCCCTTTTAAGAAATACCAATCTTTCTGCCCGGGAGATTGCCCAGCAGGCAATGAAAATTACCGCAGAAATGTGCATTTATACCAATCAGGAATTTATTTTTGAGGAGCTTTGATGAAGAACTTAACCCCCAGGCAAATTGTAGAGGAGCTGGATAAATATATTATTGGTCAGGAGGAAGCCAAGCGGGCCGTGGCGATCGCCCTTCGCAATCGCTGGCGAAGGAGAATGGTGCCAGAGGAATTAAGAGATGAAATTACCCCGAAGAACATCATAATGATAGGTCCCACCGGGGTGGGAAAAACCGAGATTGCCCGCCGGCTGGCACGCCTGGCAGATGCGCCCTTAATCAAGGTAGAAGCCACCAAATATACAGAGGTGGGATATGTGGGCAGGGATGTTGAGAGTATGATTCGGGATTTGGTGGAAGTGGCAGTGAAGATGGTTCAGGATGAGGAGAAGCAACGGGTGGAGGAGCGGGCAAGAAGAGAGGCGGAGCGAAAAATTTTTGAACAGCTTTTGCGAAGAAAGGATGAGCTTCTTTCTCGCTATAATCTGGAGACTGACCGGGAGCTTTTGATTTATCTCACTGAGGGCAAGCTGGACGATGAAGAGGTGGAAGTGGAGGTTTCTGCTCGTCCGACAATGCCAGTGGCTCAGATTATCAGCCCTCAGGGTGTGGAGGAGATGGGAATCAATCTGGGAGAAATGTTCGGAAGACTTTTTCAGGGCGGAAGCCGAAGAAGAAGAATGAAAGTAAAAGAAGCCCGCCAGCTTTTGATTCAAGAAGAAGCCCAAAAAATGATTGATATGGAAAAAGTCCAGCAAACCGCACTCCAGAGAGCCCAGGAAGCCGGCATCATCTTTATTGATGAAATTGACAAAATCGCTGGAAGACATACAGGTGCTGGTCCGGATGTCAGCCGGGAAGGAGTGCAGAGGGATATTCTTCCGATTGTGGAAGGCTCCACTGTGGTCACTAAATATGGAATGGTTAGAACTGACCATATCCTTTTTATCGCTGCCGGTGCCTTTACAATGACCAAGCCCTCGGATTTAATTCCCGAGCTTCAGGGAAGATTTCCCATTCGGGTGGAGCTCAAGCCTCTTACCCGGGAAGATTTTGTTAAAATCCTTAAGGACCCGGAGAATGCCCTGGTCAAGCAGTATCAGGCTTTACTGGCTACCGAGGGAATTCAGCTGGAATTTAAAGAGGAGGCACTGGAAGAGATTGCCCGGATTGCCGAAGAGATCAACCAAAGAACTGAGAATATTGGGGCAAGAAGGCTTCATACGGTAATGGAAAAGCTTTTAGAAGACATTTCCTTTGATGCCCCGGAGATGACCGGAGCCAAGGTGGTAATAGATGCGGAATATGTCAAAAATAAGCTTGCTCCTATTGTCAAAGACGAAGACCTGAGCCGATATATCCTATAAAATTTTCTTAAATGAAACTTCTTCTTGGCTAATTTTTCCAAATCTGGCATAATCTTTTAGGGGGATGGAGTGGCAAGGATTTTAGTGATAGAGGATGAGCTTTTTTATCGCCAGTGGCTCAAGGATAATCTGGAGGAACTCGGACATCAGGTTTATCTGGCAAGCGGAGCCCGGGAAGGTTTAGACCTTGCCCGGCAGATAAATCCGGAGCTGGCTCTGGTGGATATTATCCTTCCCGGGAATCTAGATGGTCTTGGAGTTTTGTTCAAGCTTCAAAAACAAAATGCGCAGATGCCGGTAATAATGCTTACCGCTTATGATGACAAAAAACTGATTCTTACCGCTCTCCGACGGGGAGCATTTGATTATCTGGTGAAACCGGTCTCCAGGCAGGAGCTGGAGCATTCCTTGAATAATGCCCTGGAACGAGCCCAATTGCTAAAAGACCGGGAAGCCAAACTGGCAAAACTTTCCCAGCTGGAGAAAGGAACTGGCTGGCTCAAGGATTTGGTGCAGGGACGGGTTGACCTGAGCCGGCTTTCTGAGGCGTATCAGCTTTTAGAGACCACCGTGGAACTGGTCAGCCAGGTGCTGGAATGCGAGCGGGTAAGTGTGATGCTTTTAGACCCAAAACAGCAACGGCTTCGGGTAGTGGTGAGCAAAGGGATGAGCCAGAGCTTGATCAAACAGGAAACTCGCTCGGTGGAAAAGAGTCCTTCCGGCTGGGTGCTCAGGAACAAAAAGCCAGTGCTGGTTCAGGATGTTAATCAGGATGAGCGTTTTTCTGCTTCTGAATACGCCAGCCAGTATAAAACCAATTCTTTTATTATTGCTCCGCTGATTGTTGGCGGAGAAGTTGTGGGAACCATCAATGCCAATGATAAGGTAGATGGGAGGGTTTTTGACCAGGATGATTTGATGCTTCTCCAGACCTTTGCCCATCAGGTAGTTCTAACCCTTCAGTATCTTCAAGCAATGGCAGAGCTGGAGCAGGAGAAAAAGCGTTTAAAGATTCTGGTGGAGCTGGAGAAGATTCTTTTGGAGGAGCAGGCACCGGAGCAGATGCTGAAAAAGATTCTCAAGAAGTGTCAGGAAATGCTGGAAGTGGTGGGCATTTCTATTTATCTTCGTGAGGAGAGTGGAGCTCTTTCTCACATTGCTGGATGGGATAGTGGACGGGAAATAAAATTTGAGCATAAAATTGAATGGGGAAAACCCCTGACCGGAAAAGTTGCCAGCTCCCGCAAAAGCATCTTGCTTAATGAGAGCAAAAAAGCTAATTTATATGCTCAGGTGGAATATCCCAAGCCGGTAAAAATAAAAAACTATCTGGCGGTCCCAGTGCTGATGGATAATGAGGTTCGGGGAGTTATCCGGGCATTGAACCGCCGGGAAGGGAAATTTACCCGAAAAGATTTATTATTTTTAGAAGAGGTTTCTCGGCTGGTGGGAATTGCTTTGCGGAATCTTGAACTCTGGAAAAAATTAGAACAGAGTGTTGAAGAAGTGATTTTAATGAACCAGCGATTGAGAAAGCTAAATCAGGAACTGGGAAAAGGCATTTGAAAAAGTAAAAAAGAGAGCGGAAAGATGGAAAAGAAGCTGGAGCGTGCCCGAATTCTAGTAGAGGCGCTTCCTTATATTCAGCGCTTTCGGGGTAAAATAATGGTGCTCAAGCTGGGGGGAAAGCTCTTTGAGGATGAGGAGCTTCTTGATGCTTTTGCCCGGGATATTGTGCTTTTAAAGGAAGTGGGAATTGAGCCGGTGCTGGTGCATGGAGGCGGTCCCCAGTTAGATAAAATGATGGAGCGAATGGGAATCAAGGTAGAAAAAGTGGAGGGCTTGAGAGCCACTGATGAACAATCTATGGAAGTGGTGGAGATGGTGCTTTGCGGGAAATTAAACCGCCAGCTGGTGATGAAAATCAATCTGGTGGGAGGAAAAGCCCTCGGGCTTTCCGGCAAGGATGGAATGATGATTCTGGCAAAGCAACATTTTCAATCCGAGCTTGGAGCAGTGGGAGTGGTGGAAAAGGTTAATTCTCAGTTGATTCTTCAGCTTACTAAAAGCGGGTTTATTCCGGTAATTGCTCCGGTGGGAGTGGATGAGAAGGGAGCGGTTTATAATATTAATGCGGATTTAGCTGCTGGGGCGATTGCCGGGGCTCTGGGAGCGGAAAAGTTAATTTTGCTTACGGATGTGGAAGGAGTGAAGAATCAAAAGGGAGAGCTTTTAGGTTCCCTTCACGCCGGAGAAGCCAGCAGGATGATAAAGAAGGGGATTATTTCCGGAGGGATGGTTCCCAAGGTTCAGTGCTGTCTGGAGGCGCTTCGGAGCGGGGTGAATAAGGCTCATATCATAGATGGCAGGGTGGCTCATTCTTTGCTTTTAGAGATTTTTACTGACCAGGGGCTGGGAACTGAAATCTATTTATAGTATTTAAGGATGAACTGGCAGGAAAGAGCAGAGCAGGTTTTAATTCCCACTTATCGCAGGTATCCGCTTTTATTGGTTCGGGGAAAAGGCACCCGGGTCTGGGATGAACAGGGAAGGGAATATCTGGATTTTATCTCCGGCTTGGCATCTCTGAACCTGGGGCATTGTCATCCCCGGGTGGTTTCTGCCATTAAGGAACAGGCAGAAAAACTGCTTCATACCACCAATCTTTTTTATATCCAGCCCCAGATAGAACTGGCAGAGCTTTTGGTGGAAAATTCCTCGCTGGACCAGGCTTTTTTCTGTAATTCTGGCACCGAGGCAAATGAATCTGCGCTCAAGCTTGCCCGGAAATACAGCCGGGAAAAAGGAAAAGGTGGGTATGAGATTATCTGCTTTAAAAATTCTTTTCACGGAAGAACTTTTGGAAGCCTGAGCGCCACCGGTCAGGAGAAATTTCATAAAGGCTTTGAGCCACTTCTGGAGGGATTTAAGTTTGTGGAATTCGGTAATCTGAAACAGGTAAAATCTGCTGTGAGCAAAAATACCTGTGCGGTTCTTTTAGAGGTGGTGCAGGGAGAGGGCGGAGTGAATCCGGCGCCCCGGGAATTTTTTTCCGGATTAAAGGAGCTCTGCGAAAAAGAGGGTGTGCTTTTGATTATTGATGAGGTTCAGACCGGCATCGGCAGGCTCGGAAAGTTATTTGGCTATCAATGGGCAGAGCTGGAGCCGGATATTATTACTTTAGCCAAAGCACTGGGTAATGGGGTGCCGATTGGAGCGATGCTGGCGAAAAAAGAGGTGGCGAAGGCGTTCACTCCCTCCAGCCATGCTTCAACTTTTGGTGGAAATCATCTTGCCTGCCGGGCAGGAAAGGCGGTGATGGAGGTAGTTTTAGAAGAAAAACTCTGGGAGCAGGCAGACCGGCTGGGAAGGTATTTTCTTTCTCTGCTTAAGGAATTGAAAAAGCATCACCCCTCTATTAAGGAGGTTCGGGGGGTTGGCTTGATGCTCGGGGTGGAGCTGAATTTAAAAAATCCTGCTCAGGTAATAGAAAAGATCCGGGAAAAAGGCCTGCTGGTTAATCTTACCCAGGAAAGGGTGGTGAGATTTCTGCCTCCGTTAATTGTTAAAAAAGAGGAGATTGACCGGGCGCTGGAAATTTTTGACCAGGTGCTAAAAGAACTGGAGATGGAGGAGAAATAAATATGCCCAGGCATTTATTGAGCCTTCTGGATTTGGAGCGGGAGCAGTTATTTGCCCTGATTGCCCGAACTGACCAGCTGAAAAAGGAACAGAAATCTGGCAAAATTTATCAACCTCTTTTAGGCAAAAGCATTGGAATGCTTTTTGAGAAGCGTTCCACCCGCACCCGGGTAAGTTTTGAGGTGGGAATTTATCAATTGGGGGCTCAGGCAATTTATTTGAGCCCGGAGCAGATGCAGTTAAGCCGGGGCGAGCCCCTCTGTGATACCGCCCGGGTTTTGAGTAGATATTTAGATGCTCTGGTAGTGCGGGGGAATAGGCATTCAGATTTAGTGGAGCTGGCTCGCTGGTCCTCAATTCCCCTGGTCAATGCCCTGACTGATTTATACCATCCCTGTCAGATTATCTCTGACCTTTTTACCCTTCAGGAAGCAGGGGTGGAGATAGAAAAGATGACCCTGGCTTTTATTGGCGATGCTAATAATGTTTTTAATTCCTGGCTTAATGCCTGTGCCCTGCTCGGGTTTGAGCTTCGGCTCGCTTCTCCTCCGGGATTTGAGCCGTCTTCTGAGGTTTATAAAAAAGCAGAGGAGAAAGGCAGGTTGAATTTCCAGCATTTTACAGACCCGAAGTCCGCAGTAAGAGGAGCACAGGTGATTTATACTGATGTCTGGGTGAGTATGGGGCAGGAGAAAGAGAGCGAGGAGCGGAAAAAGGCTTTTCAGGGATTTCAGGTAAATTCTGATTTGCTCAAGGAGGCAGGCGGGAAGCCGATGGTTCTTCACTGTCTTCCTGCTCATCGGGGGGAGGAAATCACCGAGGAGGTTCTGGAGAGCTATGCGGAGCTGATTTTTGAGCAGGCGGAAAATCGGCTTCACACCCAGAAGGCTATTTTAGAATTTCTTTTGCTCGGAGAGATAAAATGACCGAGCCGGGAAAACCGAACATCTCAGAGGAGGCTATCCCCCTGCTCTGCGAGGCAGTGGATTTAAAGAGTCTGAACATCACCCCGGAGGAAGGGTTTATTTTATCCCGGATAGATGGTCAGGTTCGGGTTCGGCATCTGGTTTCTTTGACTGGTCTGGGAAAGGAGCAGACTTTTAAATTAATTCAATCTCTGGTGGAGAAGGGTGTGATAACAATTCACCAGCCCCGACAGGAGCAGAGAGTCAAGCCCAGAGAAGAAAAAGCTCCAGCCCGGATTATCATAGACCCGGCAAAGGTTCCCAAAGGAGAGGGATTTAAGGAATATGTGGAAAAGCTTTATGAGATTCTTCCCAGGATAGATTACTTTCAGCTTTTAGGGGTGAGCCGGGAGGCGGACCGGAAGGAGATAAAAAAGGCTTATTTTCAGTTGAGCAAGGTATTTCATCCAGACCGGTACTATCGGAAGGTTGAGCCGGAATTTCGGCGTTGTCTTCAGGAGGTTTTCAAGCACATCAATACCGCGTATCAGGTTTTGCTTGACCCGCAAAGAAAAGAGGAGTATCTGAATCAGCTTAAAGAAAGGGGAGTGGAAGGAGCAGATTTTGAATTGAGTCTGGAGGTAAGTAAAAAGGTTTATACTGGTCCCAAGCTCAAGCTCGGCTTGACCCGAGATAAAGAAGAGGTGAAAAAAGAGAAGCTGGAGAAGATGAAAGAAAAGCTGAAAAAAAGCCCAATTTACGGGCAGGTGCAAAAGGCGGAGCGAATTTATCAACTGGCTCTGGAGGATATTCGTCGGGGTAATTTTAAATCTGCCCGCACCAATCTGAAACTGGCAATCCAGCTTGACCCCTTGGGAGGAAAGAAATACCAGAAGGAGCTGGAGCGATTAGAGCAGTTAGAAAAGCAGAACCAGGCAGAGGTTCTTTTTCAGCAGGGGCTTTCTGCTCAGGAGAGTGGGGAATATCAGCTGGCTTATCGTAAATATTCCGAAGCTCTAAAAATTGCTCCGGAGAATCCGAAGATACTTTTCAGAAGCGCAGAAATTATGGTAAAATATTTAAACAGCTTTGAAAGAGCAAGAGGAATTATTTTGAAATTGCTGGAAATTGATGAAAAAAAACCAGAATATTATTATTTATTGGGATTGGCATATAAAGGGCTGGGACAAAAAAGAGCCGCGGAGGTTCAGTTTGAAAAAGCTCTGGCGCTTAATCCCAGGCTCAAAGAAGCCCAGAAAGAGCTTAAAGCTCTAAGGCGAGGCTAAGGGGAGGGGAGAAGAATGGGTAAAGCTATCGGCATTGACCTTGGCACCACTTATTCCTGCGTGGCGGTGGTGGAAAATGGTCAGGCAAAGGTAATTCCCAATAAGGGGGGCTACCGCACCACTCCTTCGGTGGTGGCGTTTGATGAGGGCGGGCGGAGATTGGTCGGACATCTGGCAAAAAGGCAAATGATTACCAATGCGGAGAACACTATTTATGCCTCCAAGCGATTGATCGGAAGGCGCTATGATTCTCCGGAGGTAAAAAAAGCTAAAGCAACATATCCTTATGAAATTGCAGAGGGTCCGCACGGAGATGTTCGGGTGAGGGCAGGGGGGCAGGAATTCAGTCTGCCTGAGATTGGGGCAATGATTCTTCAGGAGATGCGCCGGGTGGCAGAGGAATATCTGGGCGAGCCGGTCAATGAAGCGGTGATAACGGTTCCGGCTTATTTCAATGATAATCAACGCCAGGCTACTAAAGATGCCGGGAAAATTGCCGGCCTGGAAGTTTTGCGGATTATCAATGAGCCAACCGCGGCCGCCTTAGCTTATGGCTACGGAAAAAAATTGGACCAGACCATCGCGGTTTATGACCTGGGGGGAGGAACCTTTGATATTTCCATTCTGGAAATCAGCGAGGGGGTGTTTGAGGTAATCAGCACCGCAGGAGATACTTATCTGGGCGGAGATGATTTTGATGACCGAATTATTGACTGGCTGGCAGAGACCTTTCAGGCACAGGAAGGAATAAATCTCCGAAAAGATAAAATGGCGCTTCAAAGACTCAAGGACGCAGCAGAAAAAGCTAAATGTGAGCTGAGCGCTGTTCCCCAAACTCAAATCAGCCTTCCCTTTATTGCTACCAGTGATAAAGGTCCGCTTCATCTGGAGGTGGTGCTTACCCGGGAAAAGTTAGAAGAGCTGACTGAAGACCTGATTGAACGCACCATCAGCATCTGCGAAAAGACCCTGGACGCAGCCGGGCTGAATCCCGAGGATATTGATGAGGTAATCCTGGTAGGTGGTCAGACCCGAATGCCAAAAATTCAGGAGCGGGTGGGTAAATTCTTTGGGAAACCGCCCAGAAAAGGAATCAATCCAGATGAGGCGGTGGCAATCGGTGCTGCTATTCAGGCTCACGCCCTGACTATGACCGAGGAAGAAAAGAAAGAAAAGGGCGAAGACCTGCTTTTGCTGGATGTTACTCCTTTGAGTCTGGGCATTGCTACTTTTGGCGGGTTCTTTACCAAGATTATTGAAAAGAACACGCCGATACCCACTCATGCCAGCCATATCTTTACTACCGCGGCAGATAATCAGCGAGCGGTGAAGATTATTGTGCTTCAGGGAGAGAGCGAGAGAGCTGCAGAAAACGAGCTTTTGGGTGAATTTATGCTTACCGGAATTCGTCCGGCAAAAAGAGGAGAGCCGGAAATTGAAGTCACCTTTGACATAGATTCTGATGGGATTGTCAGTGTCTCTGCCCGGGATATGGATACCGGACAGGAGCAGTCCATCACGGTTACTGCTTCCAGTGGACTTACCGAGCAGGAAATTCAATGGATGGTGGACCGGAGCAGAGAATATGAGGTAGAGCTGAAGGTCAAATCTGACCTGGAAAAAGCCTGTAGCGACCTGGACCGGGAAATAGTTAAAATTGAAAGAGCATTAAAAGAAAATAAAGAGATTCCACCGAGCCTGGAGAAGGAAGCCAAGAAATTTTTGGAGAAGGCAAGAAGGAGTATAGAGTTCGGCGACTTAGAAGAAATTAGAAAGTATATCAATGATGCTCCCGGACTTTTGGAACGAATAAAATCAGGAGAATAATTGCTCCAGCAAGGAATCCCCACAAGCCAATTTTAAATCCCACTGGCTCATATCTCATTTCCAGGCGATGTTCACCTGCAGGAAGAAACACTCCCCGAAGCAGGTAATCCGCAGGATAGATTTTTATCTCCCTGCCATCCAGATATGCTTTCCAGCCCACATAATACTGCTCTACAAAAACCGCAAAACCCGGAGCTTCTGCCTGATATTCCAGACCCAGTCTCTGCCGGGATAATTCCCGGTTCAAAATCCTGGGTTGGGAAAAAGTCAAAATTTTCTTTTCCCGCTCTGGATATCCTTCAATTACTGCCTGGCGGTGAATCTCTTTTAATTGCAGAAGCAGAGAAAAGCTTTCTTTGGGATTTTCTGCCCGAATCAGATTTTGAGGAAAGAAGAATCTTTTAAGAGGATTTTTTTGCTCCAGAAGATAAAGCGGGTCTCCATAAAGAGCGGTATGGGTAAATTTGGGCTTTTGCTTTTTAGAAAAGGCAAGGGTGAGAAATTTTTTATCTCCAGGAGGGTTTTTTTTCACAAAATATTTTAAATTTAAGAGCTGGCTTAAGGGATTTTCCAGGGCAGATTCTTTTAAGCGAAGGGAATGAAAGGCAAAAAAGTCATTATATAATTCTTGCTCGCTTTGGTAGTGGTTGAGGTAATAAATTAAATTCAGATACCGCTCGGGAATTAAAGCATCATTTATTGAAAGGTCATAAAAGGGAATTAAAAGTCCCTGGTTGGCTATCCAGACCTGAGGCTCTCCTGCTACCCGATAATTCCCAGCTTTTTGAGAGAGGGTTTTGAAAAGTCCCAGCTCTGCTTTTCCCAGATTTACCCAGAATTTTGCCCGGTCTGCGGTATGATGCCAGAGTAGAGGCTCCAGGAAAATTAGCCCCAGTAATATCGTTTTTCCTGCTCGGTTTTTTAAAAGATAAAGAGATAAAAATCCTGTGCCTGCGATAAGGAGAATCAAGATTGTTCCCAGATTTGCCCAGTATTTTATTTCTGGAAATCCCCGGGCATAAACCCAGCCAAAAAGTGTAATTAAAATTACAAATATAATTATTCCGGCGAGGGGAGTTTTTTTCTGAGAGGAAAAAGCCTTCTCCAGTCCGGCACCTGCCAGCACCAGAGCAGAAAAGGTAATGATTGGCTGAAGGTATTTAAACCAGCTCACCCGATTAAATCCCGGCAAATCCGGAATCAGGTTAAAGCCCAAAAGTCCATATACTATTCCGAGGCAGAAAATAACCATCAGCCCGAAAAAACTAAAAATAGAGCGGGAATTTTTCAACTGAAAAATCTGGATAAGAGCAAGAACAAAAACCGACACGCCCAGCCAGGGAAAGGTTTTTTGAATCGGAAAGGGAATTATATCTCCTCTTCCGAAGATTAAAGGAGAAAGCAGGCTGGCAAAGGTTTTGATTTCCAGATGAGCCTCTGCCCAGCCCGGAGGATGATAGGTCCAGCTCTGAGGAATTGCTTCCAGAAAAGGAAGTAATTGAATCCAGCAGAAATTCAAAGCCAGAAAAAGTCCGAGCAGAAAAATCCAGCTCGCCCGAAGCTGACCTCTGCTCCAGCTCCGAAAGAGGAAATAAGCTCCGGCAAATCCTAAAGTGCAGATTCCAGCTCCGGGCTGACCGCCCAAGATAATCAGAACCAAAACCCCAGCCAGAAGCAAAAAATTTTTCAGGCTTGCCCGCTCCAGAATTCGCTCGCCAGCTAAAAGGGAATAGGGAATTAAAAGGTCAATGACCAGATGTTGATTATTTAAATACTGCACCAGATAGCCTGAACCCATAAATCCCATTCCTACCACCAGGCAGGAAGCAGGCTTGAGCCCGATTTTTCGGGCAAAAAGCCAGGCTCCCAGCCCGGCAAAAACCAGCCGAAAAAGTAAATAAGGAACCATCACCAGAGAAAAAGGCAAGAAATAAAAAGGATAGCGGAGAAAAGAAAATACCCCGGATTGATAATTTGCTAAAAAAGGCTCGCCCAGTCCATTGTAAGGATTCCAGAGAGGAAATTCTCCGGAAAAAAAGCATTCTCTCAGATAATTTCGCCAGGGATAAGATACCAGCCAGGGATTTGGGTCCCGCACTGCATGGAAATACAGCTTGGAAGGGGCAGAGATATCTTTTCCAAAGAGAAAAACCCCAAATCCCAAGAGCAAGAAAAAAACCAAAAAGGAGCTGGCATGCTTATTTTTCACCCTGGAAAAGATTTTATCAAAAAGAGGTTGGTTAAGAAAGGTTCAATGGCTCTGGTCTTCTTTTTCCAGGCAGATTTCCAGCCCGGCTTCTTTTTCCTTCTGGTAGATTTTTTCGTTGATTTTATTCATCAAGCCGAGCAAGGCACCCAGAGCCAGGAAAGCGCCGGGAGGAAGAATCATCACCACTGCCGGGGCATAACTTTTCGGCATCACCGAATATTTTACTAGAATATCTGAGTATTGAAACAGAGTAATGGTTCCGTTCCCGAGAATTTCCCGGATCGAGCCAAGCACAAACAGGCTCAGGGTAAATCCTATCCCCATTCCCAAGCCATCTGCCAGAGAGAGCCAGACCGAATTCTTGCTGGCAAAGGCTTCTGCCCTTCCCAGAATAATGCAGTTGACCACAATCAGGGGGATGAATATGCCCAGTGCCCGATATAGTTCAATCTGAACCGCTTTTAAGGTCAAGTCCACCATCGTGACAAAAGTAGCAATCACCACAATAAATGCGGGAATCCGAATCCGGGAGGGAATTAAACTTTTGATGGAGCTGATTACCACATTGGAACCGATGAGAACAAAGGTGGTGCAGACTCCCATTCCCAGCCCATTAAAAGCGCTGGTGGTCACTGCCAGAGTCGGACACATTCCTAAAACAATCCGGAAAATCGGATTTTCCCGCCAGAGCCCTTTTAAAAATTCACTTATAAACCGCATTTTTCTTCTGCCTTTTTCAGGATTATTTTTTTATGAGCATCATAAAATTCCAGTGCCTGCCTGACCGCCTCGGTGATAGCCCGGGAGCTGATGGTGGCACCGGTGATGGATTTTACATCTCCGCCGTCTTTATCCACTTTCCAGTTAAAATTCTTCAGGGTCTTTTTCAAAAATTGCTTTTGAAATTCTGGCTCAGCGATTTTTGCGCCCAGCCCCGGAGTTTCAGAATGACTTAAGATATTGATTCCGGTAATTTCCCCTTTGGGAGTAATTCCCACCAGCATTCGGATGGTTCCGCCAAATCCCTTATTGGACTGCCATCCGAGAGCAAGTCCCACCAGCTTTTTGCCTTTTTTTGCTGGATATATCCTGCATCCTTTGTTCAGCTCATATTCGCATTTTTGCGCCAGCTCTTTATCCTTTTTATCATCAAGGTAGATTAGGTCTTTAACTGGAGAATTGTCATATTCAGGCAGAATTTCCTTTAAGCTCCGCTCTAAAAGTTGCTCCAGCTGTTTTTTGGCTCGCTCTTCGGTCTGGCTATAAACCAGACTCAAAAGAAAAGCCATTACCACACAGATGCTGGTGAGCACCAGCACCATTCTTCCAATCCCTGCGGGCTTCTGATTCATCCTGCCAGCTCCTTTTTCCGGGTGCCAAATACTCTGGGCAGAGTATAGCGGTCAAGTAAAGGAGTCGCCGCATTCATTATCAGGATAGAAAAACTCACTCCTTCAGGAAATCCTCCCGGCACCAGCCGAATCACCGCGGTTATTATACCACAGCCCATTCCAAAGATAATCTGCCCCAGCCGGGTAATCGGACTGGTGACCATATCCGTTGCCATAAACCAGGCACCGAGCATCAGCCCCCCAGAAAAAATATGAAATACCGGCGAAACATACCGGTCTGGATTAATCAGCCAGAAAATTCCGGTTATCACTCCCACCGTGGCAATATAGCTGATGGGAATCTCCCAGCTGATAATCCGCTTCCAGAGTAAATAACCCGCACCGACCAGCAAAGCCAGAACCGACACCTCTCCAATACAGCCATTGATGGTGCCCAGAAATAAATCAGTGAGCTTAAACCCGGCAAAGAGTTCTCCCAGCCTGCCCTGGTCTAAAAGTCCCAGCGGGCTGGCTCCGGTTTTGCTCACGATTCCGAAAAAGTTATTTACCGGCTGATACCAGTAAGCGGTCATCTGCTCCGGAAAAGCAATCAAAAGAAACACCCGGCTGGCAAGTGCCGGGTTAAAAGGATTATACCCCAGTCCCCCGAAAATCTGCTTGGCAACTAAAATGGCAAAAACCCCTCCGATAATGCAGAGCCAGTTCGGGGAGCGGGGCGGAAGGTTTAAGGCTAAAAGCAAGCCAGTTATCCAGGCACTTCCATCCCAGATGCTGGTATCTCGCTTGAAAACTTTAAGCAGAATTGCCTCAGTGACCACTGAGGAGGCAAGCGTGACCAGAATCACCCGAAGGGCGTGAAGTCCGAACAGATAAATTCCCAGCAAAGTCGCAGGAAGAAGCGCCAGGTTCACCCGCCACATAATCCCGGCAATGCTCTCTCCAGAGTGAATATGCGGGCTGGAGCTAACCCATAATCTCAATTCCGCTTCTGGCTTTTTTGCCTCGCTCACTTTTTCTCCTCTTTTTTCGCCTGCTCTTTTTTCCGTTTTTTCACAATTTCACTTTTGGCATAGCGGAAAAGCTGGACCAGAGGAATATGCGCCGGGCAAACATAAGCACAGCTTCCGCATTCCATACAATCCATCACATTCAGCTCCCCGGCTTCTTCTATTCGGTCTCTGCGGACAAAGGAGCCAATTAAACTGGGCACCAGACCCATCGGGCAGGCTCTGGCACATCTTCCGCACCGGATGCAGGGACCCGCGGGAGTTAAATCCAGCTCATCATCTCCCAGAACTAAAACCGCATTGGTGCCTTTAATCACCGGCACCTTTAAATCACTCTGTGCCAAGCCCATCATAGGACCGCCCAGAATCACCTTGCCCGGTCTTTTGGCAAATCCCCCGCAGAACTCAATCAGGTTTTGTATCGGGGTGCCAATTGGCACATAAAGATTTTTCGGCTCACTGATTCCAGAGCCAGTGACCGTGACAATTCGCTCAATCAAGGGCTTGCCCAAAACCACTGCTTCATAAATTGCGCAGGTGGTGCCCACATTCTGAACCAGTGCCCCAACATCCATTGGAAGTCCTCCGCTGGGCACCTCCCGGTTAAGAATTGCCTTGATTAACTGCTTTTCTGCCCCCTGGGGATATTTGGTTTTTAAAACCACCACCTCTGCTCCTGGCACCTCTTCAATCAGCTTCTCCAGCTTGACAATTGCATCAGGCTTGTTCGCTTCTATTCCCAGATATGCCCGTTTTACCCCCAGGATTCGCATAATAATTTTCAACCCGCCGATGATTTTCTCCGGAGCCTCTAACATCAGGCGATGGTCTGCGGTAATATAAGGCTCGCATTCCGCACCATTGATTATCACAGAATCTATTTTTTTATCTGGCGGAGGCGAAAGCTTAACATAGGTGGGAAAGGTGGCTCCGCCCATTCCCACAATTCCTGCCTGTTTGACCCGCTCTTTTAAAACCTCAGGCTCTGCATTTTCAAAATCTTTAATTGGCTCCAGCCCGGAATCCAGCTCCTGCTCTTCCTTGGGTTCTATCTCAACCGCGGGCTGGAGATTGCCAAAAGGATGAGGATAATCCGCAATTCCCTTCACCACCCCTGCCACTGGTGAGTGAATTCCGGCACTGATAAAGGCGCTTGGCTCTGCAATCAACTGCCCCCTTTTTACCTCATCTCCTTTATTCACCACTGGCTTGGCAGGTGCTCCAGTATGCTGGCTTAAAGGAACAAAAACCCGCTCCGGAACTGGAAATACCTCAACCGGTTTATGACAGGTTAGCTCTTTATATTCCGGGGGATGCACCCCACCTTTGAAGGTCAAAAGCTTCATTGGGCTTTATCTCCTGAGCTGGTTTGCGCCTGCTTTTTCTCTGCTTTCTTTTTCTTTTCCTCTTTCTTTTTTCTTTTTAGCTCCTCCCTGCCCTGTGCCAGCCAGATAAGAGGCTGAGGATATGCCCTCAGGTCCAAAATGGTGAACTGCGGGCAGACATCTGCGGGGGCAAAATTTTCGCTGGGAGCAGAATAATCAATTTTTGGAAGGTTTCCTTCCATTTTGATGGCATCTTCTTTAGAGCGTTTGGCACATATTCCGCAGGCAATACAGCCCACCGCACAGACTTTTTTGGTCTGTGCCCCTTTGAGCTGGCTCATACAGAGAACCACCTGAACCGCACTTTTGGGAACCAGCTCAATAATTCCCCTCGGGCATACCTCTACACATTTGCCACAGCCAGTGCATTTTTCTGTGTTGACCACTGCTACCCCGTTGAACATTATGATGGCATCAAACGGACAGGCACGCTGGCAGGAGCCCAAGCCCAGGCACCCATAAGGGCAGGCTTTGAATCCGCTTCCTGCCTGAAAAAGCTGGGCAGACCTGCAGTCTTCAATTCCCAGATAATTAAAGCGGATTTTGGCAGTATCATTGGTTCCCCCGCATCTTACCACCGCAACCTTCTTCTCGCCCAGCTTGAGCTCAACACCAAGAATCTCTGCAATTTTCTGGGCATTTTCTTCACTCACTGCCGGGCAGAGGTCGCAGGGAACACCTTGCTCCACCATTGCCCGGGCATAACCAGAACATCCCGGATACCCGCAGGCGCCACAGTTAGCATTGGGAAGAAGCTCGGCAATCTGTTCTATTCTCGGGTCAACCTCTACCGCAAATTTCTTGGCAAACACTCCGAGCGCCAGACTGAAAAACAGCCCAATTCCCCCTAATGTCAGAATTGCCCAGAGCATTTTTTTTCTCCACTGAAGATTTCTTTAAAAAACTCCTTAATGGATAAGAAGCCTTTTTATTTCTTATAAGTTTATTCTTTAACTAATCCCCCAAAGCCCATAAATGCTAAAGAAAGGAGTCCGGCGGTGATTAAAGCTATCGCGGTTCCTTTCAGGGGTTCGGGAATATCTGCCAGCTCCAGCCTTTCCCGAATTCCTGCCATTAAAATCAATGCCAGAGTAAAGCCCAGCCCGGCAGAAAAAGCAAAAACTAAACTCTCCAGAAAATTATATTCCTTTTGAATATTAAGCACTGCCACGCCCAGAATCGCACAGTTAGTGGTGATTAAAGGGAGAAAAATTCCCAGCGCCTCATAAAGTGCCGGGAATTGCTTTAACAAAACCATCTCCACCAGCTGAACCAGACTGGCAATCACCAGGATAAAGACAATGGTTTGCAGATATTCCAGGTCAAGCGGAACCAGAAGGTAATGATAAAAAATCCAGGTAAAAAAGCTCGCCATTGTCATCACGAAAATTACTGCCATCCCCATTCCCAGCGAGGTCTCCAGCTTCTTGCTTACACCCAAAAACGGACAAATCCCCAAAAACCGATGGAGAACAAAGTTGTTAACCAGTATCGCTCCTATTACTAATTTAAAATAAACTAATCCCATTTGCTCCCGACCGCCTAATAAAATCTGTCACTCTCTGAAGCTGAACTTCATTCTTTCATAACACAAATCTTTTCAGATTGCAAGTAAAAAATCAAAAAAATTAAAAAATTTTTTCCTGGAAAAATGACCGCATCTGTCGTTTCGGCAAGCTATTATATTTAATGCCGGACTAAGTCCGGTTTTTTTGTTGAAAAAAATATAGAAAGGAGGAAAAAGATGGGAAAAAGAAAGGAATTTCTCCAGCTGGCAGGAGAGCTAATTTACCTGTGGAGCGAGCGTGCCCGAATTCAGGAAGAAAAGGCAAAAGAGAAGCTGGAGCAGGAAATCCAGGCAGGGGAGATTCATTTGCCTTCCTCCCGGAGAGTTTCTCAAAGAAGGCGCAGGAGACGCTCCCGGGTTCTCAAAGAAGATGGAGAAGCAAAAATAAGCAGAGCCAAGCTTGCCCGGGCAATTAAAACAAGAGAGGCAGAGCTTTTTGCCTTTTTAGAAAATCCGGGCAAAGACCCGCTTGCCCGGGCTTTTTCTCAACTTGCTAAAAAATATCAACTTACCAGAAATGAGCAGAAGATTCTGCTTGTGGTTTTGGGTGATGAGCTGAAAAATTTTTTGAAAAGCTCGCTTTGGGAATTGATTGGATTTGCTGGAATTTCTGTAGGGGAGATTCTTAACATTGTTTTTGGAGAAATCAGTCAGGCAATCAAGCATATCAATCTGTTTGCTCCAAATTCCCGGTTGATTAAAAACCGATTGCTTAAAATTTGGGTAAGAAGAGATGGCTTACTAAATGCGGAGGTGTCGCTCGGGGAGCAGGCACAAAAAGCCCTGTTATTTTTTGAAGAAGGCGAGAGTGACGAGGATGATTTGGACATTTTCATCCGTCCGCAGAGTCAGATTTTGGAGATTATTACTTCAAAAGTTATGTTGGAAGATGTGGTGCTTGGTGAGGAGAAGAGGCAGGCGATTGTTGAGAGCCTGACTTTTTATCAAGACAAAGAAGCCCGGCAACTTGCCCGTAAAATTCTGGGAGATAGTTCTATGGGATTTTTAGCCCTGTTTTACGGACCGCCCGGAACCGGCAAAACCTATACCGCTCAGGCAATTGCTGGCGAGCTGGGAAAAGAGCTGGGATTGGCAAGGTATGAAAGATTGATTAATGTCTGGTATGGCGGGAGCGAGAAAAATCTGGTGGAGTGCTTCAGGAGCGCCCGGCAAAGAGACCTGGTGCTGGTTTTTGATGAGGCAGATGCCCTGATTAGTGCCAGGAGCTATATGAGCGCATCCAGCGTGCACGCCACCGAGCAGAGGCTCCGCAATATCTTTTTGCAGGAGATTGAGCGGTTTAATGGGATTTGCATTCTTACCACCAATTTTGCCCAGGCACTTGACCCGGCACTTGAGCGTCGGCTGAATTTAAAGCTGGAATTTGGCATTCCTGAGTTTGAGGAGCGGGTGAAGGTCTGGCAGAAATATTTGAAAGGGCTTCCGCTTGCAGATGATGTTAATCTTGAGGAGCTTGCCCGTGCCTATCCCCTAAGCCCGGCTCACATAAAGAATGCAATCCTCAGCGCCCTGAAAAGCCTGAGCATTCAGAAAAAATCTAACAAACAAGCTAAAATCTCCTACAAAATGCTCCAAGAAAGCCTACAAAAAGAACTTACCTTCCAAAAACCCCAAAAAAGAGCAGGGTTTTTAAGGGGGTGAAGATGATTTAGGTTTTCTTATGAGATGG
>CAZKMM010000035.1:1535-19736 GCA_964553915.1 uncultured bacterium | reverse complement strand
AGATGAAACCGCTTGACCACCTCCAGCTCTGCTTCCAGCTGGGCTAAAGGGTCTCGGGAGCTTGGCTCAGATTCCGGCTCTTTCTTTTTCCGGCTCATTTATTCCCAGTTCATACCGCAAAAACCATCCCGGTGGGTCAGGCTCACTGATCAGCCACCAGTATCCATATTTTACCTGTTTGCTCAGACGATATTCGTCCCAGAGAAGCTTGATTTTCTTTTTTTCTGCCCGGGTCATAGGGCTATCCTCATAAATAGAAAAAATGTTTAAAAACCACCCGGAAAAAACACTTGATTTAAAAAAGAATTTGAAAGAGGAAGGAGATTAGCGGGATTTAAGAAAGAAAAACAGAATTTTGCCAGAAAAAATTTTTAAGAGTTTTCTCTGGCTTCCTTTTCAGATTCTTCTTTTAGCCAGCGGATAAATTCCTGGAAAAATTTATCTCGCTTTTCTTCGGGAAATCGGGCTTTCCAGCGGAAATAAAGTCCGGTTTTAGTTGGAAGCCAGTCTCCTACTTCCAGAAAAATATGGCAGAGTTTTTGAGAAATTAAGGGCTTGATGCCGGTTTCAATGAACCTATGATGCCAGGGCTCGGTAAGGCGGAAGGAAATATGCCCGGGATATCCGTGTCCCTGGCAGGAGCGAATCGTGGCAATAAAAGGAAACTGGTTAATCTGGTCAAGATATTCTGCAATTTCCGGGTCAACTGTATTCATTTCTCTTTCCCGGAGATACTGGTTTTTCAGCACCTCTTTTTCTTCCGGGCTCAGGTAGAACGGGTCTAATTCCAGCTCATCTAATCTTGGCATCTCCACCTCCCTTTTAGAAAATTAAAAAGATTTTCTTAAAAGTCAATTATTCTCAATGATTTTTCTTGATTTCTCTGCTTAAAAAACCTTATAATCAAAAGAGCCGATTCCTGATGACAATTTCTAAAGAAAGATGGCAGGAGCTTAAATGGCCCGCAATTAAATTAGCCTTTTTGATTTTGCTTTTAGGATTATTGGTTGCCCTCGCTAAAATCCTTCCTCTCCAGGAAATTGCCAAACATCCTGAAAAATTTAAACAGGCGATAAATGACCTGGGCTCCCTGGGAATGCTGATTTATATTGGGGTTTTTATAATGGGTTTAACAATGAATCTCCCGGGGATTCTTTTCATTGCTCTGGGTGGAGCGCTTTATGGTACCCTTCTGGGCGGAGCTTTAGCCCTGGTAGGGGCTATGGGCGGGGTTAGTTTAAGCTTTAGCTTAAGCAGGCTTTTGGGAAGAGATTTTGTCTCAATGACTCTTCCAGAGCGGTTAAAAAAATATGAGCCAGAGCTGGAAAAAAGAGGCTTACTCGCTATGATTATTCTTCGGATTTTTTTCCTGTTAAACCCCTGGCTTAACTGGGCTCTGGGGCTTACTTCCATTAAATTTCGGGATTATTTTTTCGGGAGCCTGATTGGGCTGGCGCCTTTGATTTTTTTCTGGTGTCATATGGTAGATATTCTTCCCGCCTGGCTTGCGGTTATCTTGCTGTTCTCTTTTGCTATTTTAATGGTTCTTATTTCCCGAATATATCTCCGCCGGAAAGAAAAAAGCCCAAGCTTCTGAATAATTTTATCTTTTCTCTTTAAGGTAATTCAGGATTAAAATGCCGGCTAATAAAGGGATTAATCCATAAAGTACCGGTGGATAAAAGGCAATACACATAATCCCAAAGCCCAGGGAGAGGATGGTGGATATTACCCCGGCAGGATAAACCCAGGATTTTTTGAGGGAAAACGGAGCTTTTTTTACTTCTTCCGGGAAAAGGGAAAAAAGTCTTAAAACCCCGAGCGAGAAAAAGACATTAGCAAGAGAGAGACCGCAAACGCAGACCAACCCCCAGATATCCGGGTCAAGATTAAGAAGAGCCAGCCCACAGCCAATTACCGCCACCACGATTATTCCTCGGGGAAAGGTCTGTCTTTTCTGGTCAAATCTTTCCAGCCAGGAAGGAAGAATCTTTTCCTGCGAAAGAGCAAAAAGCTCTCTTGGAGCAGCGATGAATACCGCATTGATGGAGGTAATCGCCCCGGTTAAAGCGGCAAGGTTAAGGTAGTGAGCGGTCCAGGGGGGAAGGTATCTTAAAGCGGTATCTAAGAGTGCTACTTTGGATTTTTCCAGTTCGCTCACGCTCATAGTTCCGCTTACCACCCAGCCCACTGCAATATAAACAAACATAATAATTCCCAACCCTAAAATAATGGTTAAAGGGATATTCCGGTGAGGGTTATAAACCTCATCTCCCAGCTCTGCAATGATATTAAAGCCAGTATAAACCATCATTGCAATGGCACTGGCTTCTAAGAACCCGGCGGAGCCAGAGGGAAGAGGCTGGGAAAAATCCGGATGCGCTCCTCCAACCAAACCAGCAATGATGATAATTAAAAGTCCGCTCACCAGTTGTGCCACCATTATGACTTGAAATTTTAATGATGCCATCAGCCCCAGATAATTAACCACCCAGCTAAGCAGAATTAAAATAATAACAATCATTGGACGAGATAAATTAGGGAAATACATATGTAGATAATCTGCTACTCCCACCGAAACACTGGAAAGTGCTCCCAGGGCTCCCATCACCACCAGCACACTGGCACAGGCACCAGCATAACCGCCTAAAAGATTTTTGGTGTAATAATATCCGCCCGCATCTGTTGGGATGGTGCTTCCTAGTGCCACTGCTACCAGGGTGCCGAACAGAGCAGGAAGCGAGGCAAAGGCAAAAGCCAGCGGTGCCCAGCTTCCGCTTTTGGCACAAATCGGTCCCACAATCACAAAAATTCCAACGCCAATTACCGCTCCAACCGTGATGGAAACCGCAGAGACCAACCCCATCTTTTTTTCAAAATGAACCAGCTTCATAGCCCTGCCATTTTACAATCAATTTTTCTCCGCCGTCAACCAAAACCATTTGATAAACCGCCTCTCTCCTGATAAAATCCTGCAGGAAAGGAGGAAGGGAAATGGTAGTTTTTCCCAAAAAAGGTCTAAAGGTAGAGGAACTTTTTGCTCAGATGGAAGAGCTTCATAAACAGGATGCTAACTGGAAAGAAGCAAAGACCTGGAGTCTGGTTTACCACGCCCGGGATGATGTTAAAGAAGTAGCTCAAAAAGCTTATCTGATGTTTTTTGCTGAGAACGGCTTAAACCCTCTTGCCTTTCCCAGCCTGAAGAAGTTTGAGACCGAAGCAGTGGCAATGACCGCTCAGCTTCTGGGTGGTGATGAACAGACGGTAGGAAATATCACCTCGGGCGGAACCGAGAGCATCTTACTTGCGGTCAAAACCGCCCGGGACTGGGGAAGAGAGGTAAAAAATATCAAAGAGCCGGAAATGGTGCTACCCATCACTGCTCATCCTTCTTTTGAAAAAGCCAGCCATTATTTTGGGGTAAAATCGGTTCATATTCCTCTGGATGAAAATTTGCGAGCGGATCTCAATGCCCTGAAAGATGCAATTACTGATAATACCGTGTTGATAGTTGGCTCTGCTCCCTGTTATCCCTACGGTGTGATTGACCCGATTCCGGAAATGGCAAAAATCGCCCGGGAGCATAATATCCTGTTTCATACTGATGCCTGTCTGGGCGGATTTATGCTTCCTTTCCTGAAAAAACTTGGATACCAGATAATTGATTTTGATTTTTCAGTGCCCGGGGTCACTTCTATTTCTGCAGATATTCATAAATACGGCTATTCTGGCAAAGGGGCATCCACCATCATTTATCGCAATCCTGAAATCAGAAAATATCAGTATTACATTTATGCGGACTGGGTAGGTGGGGTTTATGCTTCTCCCAATATGACCGGCACCCGCCCGGGTGGTGCCATTGCCAGTGCCTGGGCGGTAATGAACTATCTGGGAGAAGAAGGCTATATGGAACTGGCAAAAATTACAATGGATACTACAAAAAAGTTGCTGGAGGGAGTTAAAGCAATTGATGGAATGAAAATTCTGGGTGAACCAGATATGAGCGTGTTTGCCTTTACCTCAGATAAAGTTAATATCTATGCCCTGGGCGAGGAGATGCAAAATAAGGGATGGTTTTTAGACCGCCAGCAGATGCCACCAGCTCTCCATCTGATTGTCACTCCCAATCATCAAAAGGTGGTAGAGCCATTTTTAAAAGACCTGAAAGAAGCCTATCAGGCACTGGAAGGGAAGCCTAAAGAAGATATTTCCGGAATGGCCGCTCTTTATGGAATGATTGGCACCCTTCCTGACCGCAACCAGGCAAAAACCCTGGTGCTGGAATTTTTTAATGACCTGTTTAGAGTGAAGGATTGATGGAATTTGACCTGCTCAAGCTTTCTTTACTTTTTTTAATTATTATTTTTTCTCAGACCGTGGAAACTACCACCGGATTTGGTGCCACGGTTATTGCTTTATCGTTGGGAGTAAATCTTTTCCCTTTAAAAGAGCTGGTGGTGGTGCTGGTGATGATTGGTTGTTTGCAAAGCGCCTGGATAGTAGCCCGGGGATTTAAGAATATCCGCTGGAGGATTCTTCTGGGAAGAATAATCCTGGGAGCAGGATTGGGTATGCCAGTGGGAATATTTGTCTTCCGTCATTTCCAGGGCAGTCAGCTCAAGCCGATTCTGGGAATTTTTGTCATCATCATTGCCAGTTATGAGCTTTTCCTCCTTATTCGTTCTGTCCAGATTAAGCCCCTGCCCCTGCCTTTAGGGCTTTTTATCCTTTTTCTGGGCGGAGTGGTGCACGGCACTTTTGCCACCGGCGGTCCTCTGGTGGTTTATTATTCCAGCAGAGAAATTCAAAAAAAAGAGGAATTTCGCCCCACCATCTCTATGCTCTGGCTGATTTTAAACCTTACTCTCCTGGGCAGTTATATCATCGGGAAAAATCTTAAAAGTCAGAGCCTGATTTTTGCCGGGATTCTTTTCCCCGCTCTGGTGCTCGGAATTATTTTCGGGGAAATTATCCATAAAAAAATCAGTGAGCGGGCTTTTAAATTTGCGGTTCAAATTATTCTTCTCTTTACCGGAATTTTTATCCTGATTTGAACCGGTTATTCTCTGGAATGTGAAGTTATTTTCTGGACAGTTTTTCTGACAAAAGTATATAAAAACCACCTTAAAGAGGCTTGAATTCCAGGAGAGCTGTGGTATATTTTTTCTTGAGCCGGAGTGGCGGAACTGGTAGACGCGCGGGACTCAAAATCCCGTGGTCTTTTAGACCGTGTGGGTTCGATTCCCACCTCCGGCACCAATAAAATCAAAGGCTTAAACTAATTTCCCGTCGGCTCTTTTTCTTAAAAATTCTCTTTTTGTTCCAATTTTGAAATCTATTAGGCGGTAGAGATTATCTGCCCTGGTATAGGGCTTGGGCACTGAACTAAAAATCCTCTGCCTAGCTTTCCCCACTTCAAATCAGGTAATCCGCTATCTATCAAGAAGTCCGCTTAAAGTGTTTTTTGGCTTTAAAAATTGTTCTGGGAAATAAAAATCTTGACTTTTCTTTCTCTGGAAAAATTTATTGAAAATTCAATTCCTTATCTTGCCGGTTTTTCTTTTTGGCATCTGCAGATTTTTCTTTTAATGAGGAGGTTGGCAAATGCCAAGATTTTTTGGATGGAAAAAACGGGCAAAAGAACTGGAGCTGGCACTTCGTCGGACTCAGGAATACATCACTAATATTCTCACCTTTCAAGCAGGGGAGAAGGCAACGAGTTATTCCAGCTCTCCTAATCCTTATGATACCAAGGAAAAGTTAGTTGCGGAGCTGGTAAAGAAATACAAAGGTTATGCTCGCTGGGGAAATCAGTTAATCCAGCGAATAGTTGATACCAGAGCTGCTTTTACAATGGCAGGGGGATTAAAAGCGGTTGCTCGCCAGCCAGAAAAATATCAGGCGGAGCTGGAATTTATCCGTCAGTTCATAGAGCTGAACGAGTTAGACGGTCAGTTTGCCCAGCAATTAGCAGTGGAAAAAGAGCTGGAAGGACAGGTGCTTTTGGTTCTGGAATGGGATAAAGAGCTGGAGAATGTTCGGGTAAAATTTATTTCCTGGAATGACACTCATTATCAGGTTCATTATCAGGATGATTTTTATCATTTAATAGAAAAAATTACCTATCAATCTCCCAATGATGGCAGGGAAATAGAGATTCCCTCGGAGCAGGCGGTTTTTATCAAGTTTAATGCCCGAATCAACAGCCGGGAAGGAGTTCCCACTTTAAGCGGACTCTTACAGGAAGCAGAGGACATAGATAAAGCATTAAGAGACTGGCGAAAACTCAACCGCTATTTTGCTTCTCCCACTCCTTATTTCCGCACTGAAGATATGCAGGAAGCCAAAGAACTTTATGAACAGCTTTTAAGCCCTGGGGTTAACTGGCAGATCGGAAAGGTGTTTGCCGGACCGGCAGATTTTCAGCTGGTAGAGATGAGCTCTGCTTCTGCTCAGAGTATTCGGGAGGAGATAGAGACCAAGATAAAAATCCTGGCAGGCGGAAGCGGGGTGCCGGTGCAGTTTCTGGGATTTCCGGAGTTTATGAGCAATCGGGCAACCGCAGAGAACACAATGGAGCCAGTGGCTTTAGTTTCTTTAAGTGAGCAGAGGAGCTGGGAGCGAGGTTTTAAGGAGCTGTTTGATAAAGCAATAATGCTTCGGAATCAGATGCTTTCCCCACCCCAGCTTCCACTCCAGAGTGGAGCGGTGGAGCCAAAAATGAAATTTATCACTCAGGCTCAGGTAGAGCGTTTAATTCAGCTTTATTACCCGCTCTGGCGGGATGGGGCAATCAGTCTCCGCACCTTATTAAGCTTGCTTCCGGATATTGACCCGGAAAAAGAGACCAGACAAAGCTCCATCAATTCTCAGGGAGTAAAAAATGAGGAATAAAAAAATAGTTTTTCAAAAGACCAAGGCAAGGGAGCTGGATATAGAGCGGGTAAGAGAGTTAATCGGGGAGGAGGCATATCAAAGCATCAAACAGAAAGACCCTCATCCTTTTTTTGTAGAGCTTTTGATTGCTTATGAGGGAATCAGCCGGGGAAAGATTCTTGGCAGTGGATTAAATCGTCCGGTAAGAAAATTCTGGAGCCGGGCTCGGATTAAAGAACTGGTGGAAAAGCTAAAATCCGGTTCGGTGCCGGTATATCTTTTTCATAGCTCAGACTATTTTCCTCGCCGGAAGGTGGGAGAGATTCTCTCTGCCCGGATAGAGGAATTTAAAGGTCGGGTTAATGCTCTTTGTCTTGCTTATATTTTAGACCCGGAGGTTCGTCAGCTACTCCGTCAGGGAGAGTTAGATACCTGTAGCCTGGAAGCAGAGCTGGTATTTGAAAAAAGCGAGAAGAGGAAGGGGATGGTCCAGTGGCTGGTGAATGCGGTAGAAAAGGTAAGCGGAGTGGCTCTGGGCTCAAGGGCTTTAACCAGGCCGGGATTTGCTGGTGCCCGCATTCTGGCTCTGGCAGAGGAATTTGAAGATGAATTTTTTCTTCGCCAGAAGGAGCTGGAGCAGGCACTTAAGGAGAAGGAAGAGGAGCTGGATAAGGTTCGCAGGGAACTGGAGCGTTATCAAAGGGAAAAGCAGGAGGCGCTTCGGGCAGAAAAGGTAAAAAAGCTTCTGGAAGAAAATCTTAAAAACAAGAGCTTAAACCCAAAGGAAAAGAAGATAATTGAAGAGGCGGTTTTTGAACGAGTCCAATTAAAATCTCCGGATGAATCTCATCTGGAGAAGAGCGTGGGAGTGGAGCTGGAGCAAGAGTTAGCTCGTCTTTCAGAACTTCGCCAGCTTTACCAGATGCGATTTCCTTCTCCACCAGAGCCAGAAGAGGAAAGAGCAGAGAACCCTTTAATTCCCAGAGAAGAAATCTGAGTTTAACAAAAGGAGGTTAAAAAATGGTTCAGGAGCAGGGATTAAAACTTCGCACCAAATTAGAAAGTGCCAAAACCTTAAAAGCTAAAACCGGTGTAGGAGAAACTTACAGTGCCGGGGAGATGATTAAGGTAAATGATACTGTGGGAGTAGTGGTGGAGGATGTAGGAGAAAATTCTGAATTTGTCCTGGTTTACAGTGCGGAGAAGATTATTGTTCCCAAAGCTACCGGCACGGGTATCACCTTTTCCGTGGGAGAGAATGTTTATTATGACCCAAGCCTGAAGAAAGTGACCAATAACTCTACCGGAACTATTCTCTGTGGAAAAGCTTTAGAAGATGCCGGTGAGAATGATGATGAGGTATTAATTGACCTGATGGTTTTAAGCTAAGGCAGACAAGGAGGTGAAAAAGATGTTAAGGGATAAAATGGTTTCTGACTGGAGCAAAGTAGATTTAAAATGCCCGGAAGGACAAAGGCAGTTTTTAGAGGCAGTGGAATATTTCCTGCGCAAGCCCGAACAGATTGCCCGCAAGCTTCGGGCAAGAGCGGAAGAGTTCACCACCCCGAGTGATTTTCCTCAGACTCCCCTGGAAGCTATTGCTCGCTTTCATCAACTGGATGAGATTGACCTGGGCTGGGAGCAGGTATTTGAAGTAATTGATTTTACCCAGAGCAATAAAAACGGCTTTGAGATTCTTGATGTCAGCTCCGGCTTGAGCTTCAAGGCGGTCAAGCCAGGAGAAAAAGCTCAGGTTTATAAAATTTCCGGTGAGGTGGTTCAGGTAAATTTTGACCTTTATGGTGGTGCTCTGGGATGGTCCAAGCTCTGGTTTGATGACCAGGAATACTGGAAGATTGAAGATACCGCCCGGGAATTTCGGGCAAAATGGTATGCCAATAAGGCTCAGGCTCATTATGATTTGCTCAGTGCTTCCCGTCCGGATGATGATGTTTCCTGGCAGGGAGATGCTGGAGATTCCAAAGCGGTTCGGGATGCAGAAACCATCAATTATGCCTGTGCCCGGATTTTAGAGGACCTGACTGGAATGGGATATGAGGTAAGTCCTTCTGCGAAATTTGTGATTATTGCTCCGGTTCAGCTCTGGGCTCGTCTGCGGAATGCCCTGAATATCACCACTACTGAAGGCATCTCCAATCAGGTGAATTTCAGTGTCAGTCTGGTGGTTACCACCAGGTTGAAAAATCAGGCATTGACCCAGCCGGACACCACCCATTACTTTGTTTGCCTGCCGGGAAGGAAACTGAAAAGCGGTTTAAGAATGGACCTGACCATTTTGAGTGAGCCGGACATTCTTGCCTATGCGGAAACTGTTGCTGGCTGGGGTAGATATGGTGCCGCGGTGGGAGAGCCCAAACAAGTTCGCAGATGTGCCACCAGTTAAACCTTCCAGAACTGACCGGGGCAGGTTCTTTCCCCTCCTTTCTTTCCTGCCCCGGTCAGATTTTTCGGAGTAAAAAATGCCGAGAAAATTTGTTTTTGTTAACCAGAGACGGGGGATTAAATATTCTGCCCAAATTGACCAGGAGCCTGTTTGCTCAAATTGTCCTCAAGAGGTATTTGTTGGCTTCGCTCCCTTGAGATTTAAGGAGAAATTCAATCCCGAGCGATTGGTTCTGGAGATTTATTGTGCCCGATGCGGGAGCTTATTAACCGAGATTCCACTGGAAGAAACAGGAGCTGGTAATGGCATATCTTGAGAAGATTATCAGATATAATCAGGCGGAGCTGGTTCCCGAAGAAGAGCTGGAGATAGTAGAGAACGGCTCTAAAATCCAGCTCAAGCCTTTGAATAATCTGGTCTTTCTCTGTCATTTTGACCAGCCCAGCCAGGATACATTTGGTCCGGTAAAAGAAGAGATTTCTCAAAATTGGGGATTTGGAGTAGGGGCGGTTCTTGCAATTGAGGGGAAGTTTGGCACCGGGGTATGGCACCTTGCCAACGTTAGTGCCGGGATAGTAATTTTTCCTCCACCACAGGCGATTATTAACCCGGTTCAACTGACCATAGATTTCTGGGCAAACTTTTACACTTTGGATACCGGGGGAGAAAAACGCTATCTGGTTGACCGGAGTCAATCCGGGCTCAGACCGAGCTGGGGGATTTTTATCCAGGACGGTGAGCTGGGAATCGATCTCTGGACAAGTCTTGGGCAACATACCTTTCAAACTGTTGCTCTTTCTTTAAATACCAGCCAGTGGTATCACATTAGAGCAGGTTTTGACCAGAATACCAAACAGGTGATTTTGTTTTTGGATGGTAGCCGGGTTTTAGAGGAAAGCTTCAGCGGGGTAATTGAGGATTCTTCCCAACCTCAGGAGATGTGTCCAATTAATTGCCTGCTTTCTCTGGTAGCTCAGCCCGTTTTTCTGGATGAACTCAGGATTTTTAATTCTTTTACCAATGAAGAATTTACCCCTCCTTCGCAAGCAACTTCTCCTTATAGCTCCAATCAACCCAAGACGATGCTTAGTTTGGATAGTGGTTATCCTCAAGCGAGCTGGCTTTTGGATACGCTGAATTTTACCGATGAAACTGACTTTGAAGCAGGGGGAATTAAACTTCGGCTCAATGCCAGTGAAAACTCTACTCCGGAATTTTCCGGAGAGCTTCTTACTCTTGCTCAGGTGCGAGCGATGGAAAATATAAATGGAAGATACCTTCATCTGGAATTTACTTTTATCTCGGATGGAAATGTTCAGCGAATTCTCCCGGTTGGATGGGTTGGGATTAAACCTCAAAATCTGGTTATCTCTCGCCGGGCTCCGGAGGTCATCCGAAGGTATTAAGGGAGGTTAAAATGTCTTTATTGCCCAGATATTACCAGCAGGATTATGCTCGGTTTGATTTTCGTATCCACGATGCCCTGGGTGGATACATTGCTCCAGATTGGGATGATGAAAATTTAAAAGTGGAATTTTATGATAGCGGAGGAGAACTTCGCTTCACCGCCACCACTACTTCTAATCCTGCTTTATCCCAGGGAGAAGATTATGAAGGAATTTTTATTTATGTGGATGGGATTGCTTTAAGTGATTTTTCTCTTGGCGTGGCAAGTGCCAAGATTTATTGTCAGGTGCAGGGAGCAGAAGTTTTTCCCTATCCCACAGTGATAGAAGCCTTTGAAGTAGTGGCAGGAGTGGGAGAAGAGCCGGTTTATACCACCATCAGCCGGGTTCGAGCAGAATTGCCTGGCTCCGCCCCTTCGGAGCTGACTGATTCCATCATTCAGCAATATATCTATGATGCAAGCAGAAAGATAGATGCTTATCTTTATGGCTATTATTCTCTTCCCTTTGCCGGAATTGAAGAAAATCCTTCTACTCCCGCATTAATTGAGCAAATCTGCCGGAAGCTGGCTCTCAATGATTGCCTGGTATTTCTTGGGATGCTCAATCAAATAGAGCTCAAGCCAGTTTTAGAGGAGCGGGCAATTAGACAATTAGAGGAGCTTCGTGCGGGCAGGGTTCGGCTTTCAGGTTATCAATCTCTTCTTCCGGTCTATCAGGGACAGATTAGCTCGGATTTAGAAAATCAGCCAGATATTCTGGATTAAAGGAGAGAACAGATGAGCTTGGAGCAAGGAGATTATTTAATTGTAGCGGAAAAGATTGTCCAGACCTTGCTTTCGGATACTGCTCCCGGAGGGCTTTGTGAGGAAAATGACCCGGCGGTAAAAACCATTGAACCGAGAATTAGAAAGGAGTCCAAGCTTTATTCCAGATATGAATTGCCTTTAATCGGCGTGGAAGTGGTGGGAAAAAGAGAAGAGCCTGCTCCTTCCAGCCAGCTGATAGATAAAATCTTTGAGCTGGAATTTTTAATTCTCTGCCGGGGTGGAGATAGAGAAGCAGAAGCAGAAAGAGCTAAAAAAATTGCCCACCGGCTGGAAAAAGTCTTAATGGAACAAAACTATCCAGATAAGCAGTTCTTGGGACTGGCTAAAGAAATCTCGCAATCTCAAGGAATCCTTATTCTGAAATTAAAAGAAACCCAATTTGAAAGCAGATTTTTTGAAGAAGCCTCTGGCTCCAAGCCAGAGGTGGCTTGCACGGTAAGTGCGGAGCTGATTATCCCCTGTTCCAGATTATTGTAATTTAAATTACATAATTTACCCAGGGAGAATTCTTCCCAAAAGGAGCAATAAAAATGGCAAAGAATTTTTTAGAAGCACTGGGCAGGATTGCTTTATTTCGGGCAAAGGAGAGCTCTTTGGGAGAGGCTCAGGAAAGTGGCGGAGTGAGTATGGATTTTGATTCCGGCTCAGGGATGAGTTTGAGCCGGGAGATAGAAGATAACCGGGAGCAGATTCGGGGAAAGGAGCTTCCCACTCAGATTTATTTTTCTTTCCAGACCGCTCAGGGTAGGCTCAGTCAAAAGAGGGTTAAGCCTGATTTTCTCACCTTTGTCCTGGGATATTTTTTCGGGAATTTATCCAGTGAGGAAGTCTCTTCGGGGATTTTTCAGCATACTATTACCCCCAATTCTTCTCTTTATCTTCCCAGTTTTACTCTGGTGCAGAGGCGGGGAGATTCTATTTTAAAGGAGCGATATTGCGGGAATTTTATTGAATCTTTCAGCCTGGAGCTGGGAGAGAGCTGGATTGGATTAAGTGCGGAGCTAAAAGGGATAGGGAAAAGAGAGGTTAATTATTTTCAAGAAGTGGTTTCTGCTCCGGCTAATTCCACTCAGATTACTTTAAGTGCCAACCGGGTAGAAGGCGATACCGAGGCAGAGCGAATGGAAAATGTTTTTCGGGTGCGGGCAAAAGATGTGGGAGCTAGCTTCTGGACTTTATGTCAGGTAAGCGGTGTAAGTGGAGATACTCCTTCAGTTATCACTCTTGCTCAGCCCGTGGGAACCAGCTCGGATTTAATTGATTTCTATATTGATTATATCCCCCAGGAGCCGAGCTGGTGTGAGTTCCCTGCTCCTCTGGATGAATCGCCCCTCCGGCTGGTGGATGCTCAGGTGATTGTGGATGGATATTTTGATGGTAGCGAGGTGCAGGGGGGAGAGACCATTTCCCAAGACCTTCTATCTTTTACCATTCAGGGGAAAAATGACCTGCAAATTCGTCCCCTGGCAGATGGCTCAGGAGAGTTCTGGGCAGGAGAGGTGATTCGCTCTTCAAGGGAGATTACCATTAAACTTTCTCAGCGGTTGAGAAATACCATTCTTCAATGGCAGGCAGACCATCCTGAGACCGAACGAATCAGTGTTTATTTAAAAGTGCGAGGTGCTGAGATTGAACCCGGCTCTGGATATTATTTTGGGGCAGATATAATTTTTCCGGAATGTGCGATTATTGAAGCTCCTATTTCTATCAGTGATAAATTTTATGCTCAGGAAGGTGATTTGCTGGTAATGGATGATGGCACCTATTCCGGGGTTTTTATCCGCACCTGGAATCAAGCCACAGGATATTTAAGCTAGGAGGTAAAAGATGGCTCTGGAAATTTTTGAGAAAGAATCATTAAAGCTCAAAATCCGGGGGGAGGAGATAGAAATTTATTTTCGCCTTCCCCGGGCAAAAGAGATGGTGAAATATCTGGCTCAAACCCTGGAATATGGTGATGAGAAAAACTGGGAGAAGATTTTTTCTGCCAGTATGGAGCTGGCGAGCTCCTGCCTGCTTGGGGTAAAAAAAGGAGATATTATTTTAGAAGAAAATGGTGAGAAAAAGCCCCTGATTACTGACCCGGAAGAGTCGGGTTATTTACCGGGCTGGAAAGATCTTCTTAAAGATAAACTTCCCCAGCTTTTTTTGAGCCTGGCGGATTATCTTTTAAAAATTACCCGTTCGGAGCTGGAGGTTCGGGAAAAAAACTTCTCTGGGACCTGGAACAAATCCTCACCAGAGAAGCGGTAAACTGTCAGACCTGCCCGGAGCGAAAAAGCAGATATCAAAAATGGACTTGCCAGAATTGTTCAGAATTTCGCTGGGCGAATCTTTCTCCTCAAACCTGGGCTTTACTGGAACTGAACCGACTTTTAAATGCAGGTTATCCTTTCCAGCCGGAGGATTTAAGTTATACCAGCTGGATTTTGCTCGGAGCCCTGAAAGAAAGGCTTGCTCTGGAAGAAAAAAAGTTGAGATTAAAGGAGCTGGAGGAGATACCCTTAGAATTTTAACTTATTCGCTTTTCAGTTTTATTTAAGGAGGCGTAGATGCCGGAGCGAGATAAATCCAGAGGATTATTTTCCTGGTCGCAGGAGCAGGCAGAGAGCTATCTTGAGAATCTTCGTGCCCATAAGGAAGCGGTTTTAGGGATTATCTATCAGGCAGAGCAGAGAAGATATGAAATAGAAAAACAGTTTTCTGAGCTGGGGCAAAAGACCAAGCAGGAAAGTCTGCTTTCAGAAATTAATGCTTACAGGTCCTCTGCTCAAACTCTGGGGAAATTGCTCGGACTGGGAATTAAGCAGATGGCTATGGTAATGATTCCTTTTGAGATCGCAGAAGCAACTAAAGAAATGGCAAATTTTCTGGCTACCAGAGACCCCAGCCATTTAGCAGCAAGTTTAAAACACGCCCTGGCGGTAAAGCAATATGCTCAGGCGTCCAAGACTTCAAAAAGTGTTTCCACTTCTGCTGGAGCTCTGGGCAGAACTGCTCCCCGTGTGCCGAGAGCAGAGGAGAAAGCACTAAGACAAAAGGCTCATATTGTTGTGAATGTTGGAGATGGAGTGGTAGTCCATCCTAAGGAATTTGCCCGGCAGATTATAGAGGGATTGAACGAGGCATACCGGGACAATGTAGTAATAGAGTTTGCCAGTTAAGGAGAAAAGAGATGGCAAAGCCGATTATACTCTGGAAAAATCAAATAGAATGGGCTGACGAAATTTCCTGCCTGACCACTGACCCGGATTATTCAGTAGAAAATCTTAAAGACTGGCGGGAATATCTGGTCTGGAAGTCAATAAATGCTAACGAGCATACCATTGAGATAAATTTAAATATCCATTACGGTCATTTTGACCCTTCTGCTAAAATTCGGGCTTTTGCTCTTTATGATTTTTCTTTTACACTAGCACCTCTCATACAAGTAGAGTATTCCAGCAACCAAACTGACTGGACTGAATGGTTTTCTACGGATGACTATTTGATACCGTTTATTTATATAGACCCGGAGGGAGTTTCTTATCCTAACCGTTATTGGCGGGTGAAATTTACTATGCACGAGATGCCGATGCCTATTATAGTTCAAATAGGTTTAATGTTTCTCGGTGATTTTCTGGAATTCCCCTGTTATCCAGAGACTGGTTTTGACCCGAACAGCGAAGAAGTTATTTTGGAGCCGACCCGGAGCGAGTCTGGATATTTGCTCGGAGTGGTGGAAAAATACCGCCAGAGAAGATTAAGCGTGGAGTTTCCTTTCCTTCCTGATAGCTGGGTAAGAGATAATTTTTTACCATTCTGGAATAATCATATACCTAAACCTTTTTTATTTGCCTGGGATTATGAGAACCATCCAGATGAGCTTTATTTGGTGGAGATAGCTGAACCGAGACTAGAACTTCCTTACAATCCTATATATCGCTCATTAAGGCTTGAGATGGTAGGGAGAAAATGAGCTTTGATGATTATAAAAATGCTTTAACCCGAAGGCCGCTCTGGCTGGTCAAACTTTACCTTGACCAGTGCCAGAATACTTTTGGAGAGGATTGCTTTAATTTTGAAAACATATACCAGGAGCAGAGCAACCATTATTTTCCTCTTTCCGCCCCTAATCAAATGCTCTATTCAATGCTTGGGAATGGATTTCAGATTACAACAAGAGGCAGAATTACCAAAATTAAAATAAAATGTTTTTCCGAGACCGATGGAACTTTAACCATAACCTGTAAAATAGCTTATTCAAGAGAGCCAGATATGGGACAGCTTCCACCTGATTTTTACCTGGCAGAGTCCACCATAGAAACTCAATTAACCGCTTATCAGGATACCTGGCTAGAGTTTGATTTTGACTTGTCAGTTTCGGAAAGAGATTATTGGTTTGGGCTTGTAGTAGAGGATAGCTCTGAAATACAATTTTTGCAGGTTTATTATTCCGATACCAACCCTTATCCCGGTGGATATATGTCTTACCGGACCGGGGGCACTTGGAATGATGACCTAAACAGTGATTTAACTTTTATTATGGAAGGGGAAGCTGATACTGGAGGAAGGAATTGTTATTATACCTATCCCACCTGTTTAGATACTTCTAAATATGTCAAAGGCACTTATACCTGGAAATTCACCAGCCGGGAATTAACCATCTCCGGGGCTTTCCCTTATGTTGAAAGGATTAACTATATTCCTATTGAGATAGACCCAAAAAGCAATGTTTCCCGGCGGGGAAATATGGAAATAGAGTTTGCAGATGATAATCCTTTATTTTATGCAGTGCCTAATAAAAACCCAAGCCCGGTTGAGCAGGGCGGGACTTTCTGGAAAAATTTGCTGGCTAGAAATCCGAATTATTATCATCGGATAGTAGAGGTTTATCTGGGATTTAAGGGATTAAGCGAAGCTGATTTCAGGCTTTATTTCCGGGGCTTGATAGAAAAAATTGAGCTGAAAGGGAGCAGGGCGGTCTTAACCGCAAAAGACCTGCTTAAATCTCTTGACCAGCAAAGCCATATTAAAGCAAGCGATAGATGTAAGCTGGCACAGGATTATACTGGCGGGAGCAATTGCTATGTTTATTATGGACAGGAGCTTCCAGACTGGGGAATTATCAAAACCGAAGACGGGAAATATATTAAATTTAATGGTAAAACCGGACCGGATGAGAATGGCAAATGGACTTTACAGAATGCGAACTATTGCTTTGGCGGGTCTGGGACTGCTTCTGCTGGCAAAAAAGTCCGGCAGGTTTTAGTTTATGCCCGGGATAATAGCGGGATAGGTGATGGTTTGCCATTAGACTGGATAGTTATGGATTTGCTTTGCAATCGGGCAGGGATAAACCCGGATTATTTTGAGATGGTGGAGAGCGGGGATACTCTGGCAAGTGATATAACCGCAGGTGCGAGTTCAATCCCGGTAAATAATCCTGACCTGTTTCCGGATACAGGAATAATAAAGATTGACAATGAGCTGATAGTTTACCGGGGAAAATCCGGGAATAATCTTGACACCACCGCAGGAAATCCCTGCCCTATTTTTTACAAGCATCACCGGGGAGCATTTGGCACAACTGCCAGCTCTCATACCGCTGGGGCTAAAATTTATTTCCCTCAAATAACCTGGGAAGTTTCTAACTGGGCAAGAGGAAATTTATATCGGACGGAGATTGTTGAGCCTAGAAAAGTCCAGGAGTTAATCAATGAGCTTTCAGGACAGGCATTGTTTTATATCTGGCAAAATGAGAATTCAAAGATTGATTTTTGGCTTTTCTCTCCGCCCCGTCCCGGTGAATCAGTGATAGGGATAAACGATGAGAAAAATATAGTCCTGGATAGTTTAAGCTGGGAAAATGACCCGGAAATTTTAGCTTCCAGAGTGATTGTTTATTATGCTCCGACCAAAGAGAATCCAGGGAAAAATCCTGAAAATTATAGCCTTGCCCATATGCTGGTGGAGGAAGATGTTGAGAATGAATACTGGCTGGGAGAGGTCAAGGCAAAAGTTTTTTATGCGGGCTGGATTTACCGGGAAACCGAAGCCAGCAGTTTAGCAAGTAAATATCTGTTAAATTATAAATATGGAGCCAGAAAATTAAACTTCCAGCTAGAACTGAAAGACCTGGATTTGGAAGTAGGAGACATCTTCAGGATTAACACGGGCAAACTTTTACTTTCAGACGGAGTTTCTCACGACCAGTTGCTGGCAATAGTCCTAAAAAAGAAATTCCGCTCGCCCGGGAAAATAGAAATTTCCGCAATTGAGCAGAAGCTTGACTATAAATATGGTTATATCTCCCCGGATAATCCCAGCCTGTATGCTGGTATAACCGGCACAAGCACCACTATCCAGCTTCAATTAACAGGCAATACTTTCCAGAATGAGGATTTTGCGGAGAGCGGATTTATCAGGCTTTACGATGGAGTAAATGATGAGATTATCTCTTATTCAAGCAAAACTTATAATAGTGATAATATGATTTTAACTTTAAATAATTGCCAGAGAGGACAGCTAGGCACTTCCCCGGATAGTTTCTCTGCTGGAACAATGGCAATTTTAATGTTTGCCGGTGCGAGTGATACCGCAAAAAACAATCTCTGGGCTTGGCAGGGGAATAGCAATAACCTTTTGGATAGCGATGGAAACGGGACAAATGAAACCGAAGGATATTTAATTTTCTGAGGAGGAG
>CAZKMM010000035.1:0-1435 GCA_964553915.1 uncultured bacterium | reverse complement strand
CCGACCGGCTGGCGGACCATAGATATTGAATATAAAGCTAGCTGGAATTATTATGATGTTTATGTTAATCATCTGGCAATAATTGTCTCGGAGGCAAGTTAACTTCTTCAAACCAAAATTCCTTTCTTTCAGGAGCTAAAAATGGAATCAGTTCTGCTTGGAGGATTTTTTACTGCGCTTTTTGCGATTTTGGGTCTGCTTTTTCGGGATTTAAATCGGAAGATAAACGGAAAGGTTAGCCGGGAGCTCTGTCAGGAGCGGACTCGTTCGCTGTTCTCTCAATTAGAACGGCAGGAGAAAATTTTGCTCCGAACCGAGCAGAGACTGATCCGGATTGAAAAAAGGCTGGCTTACCTTAACGGGGAGCAGGGAAATGAGCCTGATTTTGATTGACCCGGGACACGGCGGAAGCGACCCCGGAGCAATAGTCCCGCAAACTGCGGGAGCCCTAGCCGGATTAAAAGAAAAAGAGCTAAATTTAGAAATTTCTCTCAAGCTCTGGCGACTGCTCTGGGAAAAAGGCTTTTTGGTCAGCTTAACCAGAATGAGTGATATAGATAAAAGCCTTGCCCAGAGATGCGAGCAGGCTAATCGCTTAAATGCAGGTTTTTTTATCAGCATTCATTGTAATGCCAGCACCAATCCAGAAGCAGAGGGGATAGAAGCATTTCATTTTCCGGGGAGTGGTTTGGGAAAAAGCTGGGCAGAAAAAATTATTAACTCGCTTTCTGCACTGGGAAGAAAAATTCGGGGAGTAAAGCCAGCTGATTTTTATGTTTTGAAGCATACCCGCGGTCCTGCGGTTTTGGTGGAGTGTGGATTTCTCACCAATCCACAAGAGGCGAAATGGCTAAAAAATTCCACCCAGCAAATCGCCCGAGCACTCTGTCAGGGAATAGAAAATTGTCTGAAAGAGTTCTCCAGCTCCATCGCCCCCTGAAATTAAAGAACAAAAATGAGCCATTGGTTATTTACTAAAAACGGCACTCCTTCCAAAACCGCTTTCTGGTTTTCCGCCACGATGTTTATCACTTTGATTTTAGTGGTGGCGGTCACGATTCGGTTTTTAATTGCTCCCACTCCGGAGTTTATTCAGGGGCTGCCGGGAATAGCGATGGTTCTGGGAATTCCCAATGCTATTCTTGCCGGAGCTTACACCTGGGGGAAGAAAATTGAGAATAAAAATTAAATTGCTTTTGCTTTTGTTCGGAATATTCTGTTTGGGTTTGTTTGTTTTTCTTTATATCTCTGCCCGAAAGGAAAATATTAAGTTAGCAGAAGAAAAAGCCCGGCTGGAAAAAGAGCTGAAACTTTCCAGGTTCAGAGCAGAAATAAAAAATTCTCCCTCCCAGCAAAAGACTCAATTACGAAAAAGAAATCCGACCAGCTTAGAAGGAGAAGTTTCTCGGTCAGTTTGCCAGCAGTGTTTCCAGCA
>CAZKMM010000034.1:0-19891 GCA_964553915.1 uncultured bacterium | reverse complement strand
TTTTTCCATCCCCAGACCACAACTTGAAGCTGATTTTTTCCTCTTAGATTAAGCAGGTCTGGGGGAAGGTAAAACACTTTTTGCGGACCCACCTCTGCCCAGTATCTTCCCACCAGCCAGCCATTGATATAAATGTTTGCCCTGCCCGAGCTGGCATTGATTTTCACGCCGAGTGCGGGCTGAGCTGGCTTTTTCAAATTGAGCTCAAACTTCGCAAGATATATGCCGAGAGCAGATTCTGATGAGAACTGATGCGGTAGATTAATGGGCTTTGCGTCTTTAATCAAGCTGGAAAAATCCACCTTTGGAGTAATGCCTTTTTCTTCGGGGAGAAGTCCGGAGCAGACCTCCCAGCGAAGCAGAGATTTTTTAGTCCTGGCAAAAACCAGTCCCCGGGGGTTGAAATGGTCTTCCATAAAGCCTTTGTTATGTCCCAGACTCTCGGTCAAAAGCACCAGGGTATTTTCTTCTTTCAAGAGATGCCTGGGCAGGCGGACTTTGATGGTTTTGGCTAAATCCGGTCCGGTTCCCAGCCGGTTGCGGAAATTGTCATAGGCTTTGATGAGCTTTCCATTGAGATAAAGCGCCCATAGGTGCCGGGCATCTATTTTTATCCAGTTAACCCTGCCAATTTCTGTGCGATACCAGACAAACCCATAATGGGCACCAATTCCATCAATATCAGTTCTACCGGTAATTCTTTCCCAGGAAAGCTGGTCTCTTTCAAAGGGAGCTTGGTATTCCTTAAACCTGAAATTGGTAAGCTCGGGTAAAGATGCAGAGGAGGCAAAGAAAACCATACTCTTGGATTTCATCTGATTTATGCTCGGAAAATAGTCCAGCTTTCTGCCGTTTTTATCAATCACCCATACCTCCATTGCCGGATAGGAAATTTTAAAGTCTCCCAGCTCAGTGCGAATAGTCTGGTCTTTACCGGTTAAATTTCGGGCAAAAACAAAGCAGGTGCCTGAAGGGGCTTTACGGATTTTAAGAAAGAGCTCTCCGGATTTTTTCCCCAGCTCATCTGCGGGCTCGGATTCCAAAAGCTCGGACTCATGCTCTGCAACAAACTGGCTGAACCTCCTGCAGGGCTCTGCCCGCTCGCTGATTCTTCCCCCTTCTGTGATGGGTGCTCCGTAGTCATAAGAAGTGTAATTATCTGGAGAAGCAAGATATCCCCAGTTGGTTCCGCCGCAGGCAACAAAGATATTTATAATGCTCACTCCCTGTGCCAGACAGCTTTTTAAAGTCATATCCATTGCCAGTGGTCCCAGGTGTTTGCGGATATTCTCGTAACCATATCCTCCCCAGAGGTCATACCAACCACCCTGCAGTTCCGCAAGAAAAATCGGGCAATTTATTCCCAGAGCATTATGTGCCTCTTCCAGTAAATCAATCCGAGCAAAGGGATTATCTTTTTTCCAGTCGGTGGCAAAATTGGTAATAGGGTAATCATCTATTGCAACAATATCTACATCAATAAATCTCTTGGTCGCACCGCCTACATCATTGTGGAACAAAGGCACCTTCACCCCGTATTTTCTTGCCATTTTATAAAGCTCTTTTATATAGCGGTTTTCCTGGCGGTAATCAGGCTTTTTAAACGACTGGCGGGCTAAAGAAGTTTGAATCTGCTGGAAAAGCTCATTTGAAAGCACTCGCATAAAAACATCTTCTCCAAACTGCCTCTGAATTGCTCCCTGAAGCTGGGCAATCAGCCCGGAAGGGGTAAAGTGAAATCCGTATTCATTTTCAATCTGTAAAAGGATAAGGTTTTTTGAGCGGTTGATTCTGGGAAGAATTTGAGCAAACCATTCTTCTACATATTTCATATATTCCGGGTCATAGACCGGCTTACCATTTCTGCGACAGCGAAGAGCAAGGTCATTTCTGGTAATCAACCAGCCGGGAAATCCTCCCCCATCCACCTCCGCACAGATATAAGGACCAGGACGGGCAATAAAATACATACCCCGGGAATCTATCATCTTCATAAAAAGCTCCACATCCCGGTTTCCACTGAAATTATATTTTCCTTGCTCCGGGCTGTGATATGCCCAATAAAAATAAGTATCTATAGCATTGAATCCGATTTGTTTGAGTTTTTTGAGCCGGCTCTCCCACTGCTCTGGAGAAGGAAATCGGTAATAATGGAGCGAGCCGGAAAAGATATATTTTCTCCTTGCATTGAGAATCAGGCTTTTTCGGTCAAAGCTGATTTTCCCCAGATGAGGGCCGGCACCGGATAAGCTTTTCGGTTCAAGCTCCAGTGAGCTTAAAGGTTTAACGCTCACCCCCAAGCCAGCAAGAGTTAGCCAAGACAGAAATTCTCTCCTTTTCATTTCTACTCCTTTCTCCTGTTAGTTGGAAGAGAGCAAATATTGAAGGCAGGTCATTTTCCCCGGTCAATTTTTTCCAGCCTCTGGGCGTGTCTTCCTCCTTCAAATTCAGTGGCAAGCCACACTTCCACCAGCTCCTCTGCCAGTTCCTTGGCAATCACCCGGGCACCGAGGCAGAGGATGTTCGCATTATTATGCGCCTTTGCCATTCTTGCGGTGTAGTGGTCGTGAACCAGAGCAGCTCTCACCCCTTTAAAGCGGTTGGCAGTGATGCTCATTCCAATTCCGCTTCCGCAGATAAGAATCCCTAGCGGAACCTCTCCCTCTGCCACCGCTTTTGCTACTTTTTTACCGTAATCTGGATAATCCACCCTTACCTTTCTCCTCACCCCCATATCAATTACATTGTGCCCCCTTTTAAGCAGGTATTTGACCAGATGAAGCTTCATCTCTACTCCCGCGTGGTCAGAAGCAATAGCAATATCAAGCCTTTCCATTTTCTCCTCTCCTTATTAAATTTTAAGCCCGGCTCTTTTTGCTTTTTGATACCATTCTACAGTTTTTTTTATGCCTTCTTCAAGCCCAACTCTGGGCTTCCAGCCCAGCATTCTTTCAATCTTTTGGCTGGAAAAAATCAAATTCTTGCTTGCAACCCGAACCCGGTAGCGGGTAAGAAGAGGTTCCCCAGGAAGAAAAAAGAGCTTCCAGACCAGCTCCATCATCCCGGCAACCAGCCAGGCTATGGGAAAAGGGGTATTCAATCTGGGAGGAGGCACTCCCAGCTCCCTGGCGAATTTCTCCACCAGCTCCCGCCAGGCAATAGCTTGGTCAGAAATAAGAAAAACCTGATTCTTTGCCTGCTCCAAAGTGCCAGCTAAAACCATCCCCTCACAGAGATTCTCTACATAACTAACCGTAATTTTGCTCCTGCCGGAATTGATATATCCAAAAATCCCCTTCTCTATTGCCTGAGCCATTCGGTAAAAACTGGTGGTATCCCGGGGACCAAAAGGAAAAACCGCTGGACGAATGATTACATACTCTATCCTGCTTTCTTTTGCAACCGCTTTAAGTTTATCTTCTGCTAAAATCTTGCTTTTGCCATAGGCAAAATGACCGCAGTCCCGCTCCAGCTCCTCGGTGCCGTCAAAAATATCCCGATAGTGATGAACCGCAACCGAGCTGGCAAATAAAATTCTTTTTACTCCAGCTTTTGCTCCTGCCCGGGCAATATTCTCGGTGCCCTGAGCATTTACCCGGATGAAGTCCCGCCACCTTCCCCAGTCCCGGGCAATTCCTGCCAGATGAAAAATAACTTCAATCCCCTGAGCCGCTTTTTCCAGAGTCTCGGGCTGACAAACATCTCCATAAACCTTTTCTACTTCTATCCCCTCAAGATACCATTCTGGCGAGCCGGGAAGAATTAGCGCCCGAACTTCAAAACCTTTTTCAATCAGCTTCTCGCATAAATTAGAGCCAATAAATCCACTGGCACCGGTGACCAGAACTTTCATCTAAAAAATCCTCCGGAGTGGAGAATACAGGAAAAATCGGTAAAAACCCCGACAAACCAGTGAAGAAGAAGAGGATAAAAAATGCTCCGGGTGCGAAGTGCAACCAGCCCGAAAATCACCCCGGCAATAAGAGCGGAGATAGTCTCCATTTCTGGCTTGCCCACCACCAAAACCCCGGAAATCTGATGAGCGGTCATCCCGATATGAACAATGGTGCTCAAGCCAGTTTCAAATAAAATTGCTCCCCAGACCCCGAGTTTGTCTTTTAAGCCAAAAAGGAAGAAGCCCCGAAAAAGAAACTCAAACCCAACATAATAAATTAAATAGATCAGGCTCCAGAGTCCGAACCAGGCTGGGCTTTTTCGGGCATAAACAGTAAGCGGATACTCCCGAAGGAAATCCGGATTTGACCCGGTAAAATAAAGGGGAAGAATCATTACCAAAACCCCGAGCAGGAAAAATCCCAGCCCGAATTTATAATCACCGATTCTTAAACCAAAATTTCCGGGGTTTTCTTTCAGCACCAACCAGATAAGCAAGAGAGGAATTAAAAACCAGAGAAAAAAGGCGGAGCAATGAAGCCAGAGGATTTTTAAGAGCTCAGCACTCTCCTTTTCTCTCAAACCGGGAAAATGGAGCAGAAAAAAACTGGAATGCCCCTGATACGCCCAGAGAATAATCAAAAAAATCCCACCAAAACCAACAATACCGGTCTTTAAATCCAGCTTTTTTAAATATCCCTTAATCTCCTGCACCTATCCCTCCCAGAGCAAACTGAACCGCTTTTTGTTCCTCCTCTGATAAATTTTTCATCTTCTCTTTCAGACGGGATAAATCCAGATGATAGTGATTTTCCTGATATGCCTTCTCAACCAGCTCCTGGTAAAAGGAAGAAGAAAAATACCTCTCCAGGCTGGCATCCAGAGGATAAATTTGTTCCCCGGGCTTCCAGTCTTCATATCTCTCAGCAGAACGATTATACAAAGCCCCTAATTGATTTGCCCAGCTAATCAGGGCAAGAGGATAATCTTTCAGGTCTCGCAAAATTGCCTTAAGTTTTCCTTCCATCTCCGGATTAAAAAACCGCATCCAGCGGGAGTAAAAAAATGCTCCGTGAAAATGCTCGGGAATATCTAAAACCGCCTTTTTCCGGGTTTCCATTGCCATTTCTCCAATAAAAGGCACAACCAGATGTAAAATTCCCAGCCCGGGATATCTCTGCTCCGGAAGTGGCGGACGCCGGGAGCTAAATTGAGCAAAAGGGTTTTGAAGCAAAAGCCAGTCTATCCAGAGCATAGAGATGGTCTCCTGCGAGAAAAAATTTAAAAGCCCGGGGCTAATCTTGCTGAGAGTTTCTCTTATTTTAAAAATTCCTTCCCGAAGCCGAAGCTCCAGAAGGATTTTATCATATTTTGCTTCTCCGGTATGGATAAGAATTCGGTGTTCAATCAAGCCATCAGTATCAACTTCTAAAATTAAGGGGTCAAAACCTCTTTTTCGCAATTCAGGCAGAATTCCGCATTTTTCCAGCTTGGTGCGGATTTCATCCTTAGAATATCTTCCCAGAAACAGAGGGGTGGGAATCTTTGCCAGCTCCAGCTGAAGCTCCTCGGGAGTGATATCTAAATTAATCAGGGGCGAGCGGTCATGAGCAATGAATTCCAGCCAGACCAGTTTCTGAACCTTCTTTCTTAATCTCTCCAGCATATCAGAAATTATGTCAGATTATTTAATAAGATTCAAAAATAAAAAAGAAGCCCGAAAACCGGGCTTCTTTTAAAATCCACAAGCTTTAAAATTATTTTCCGCTCTGTTTTCTTTTCTCCAGCTGGCGGTCCAGCTCCTCTAAGGCCCGGTCTGCTTCCAGCTTCAGCTCTTTTGCCCGCTCACTCATCGCTTTTTTCATACTCTGAGCCACATTTTCAAAACTCACCCTTGCCAGAGAATAAAGAGTTCCATCTGGAGCTCGCCAGCGGTCAAGAATCTGCACGCCATAAAGCGAAACCTCGGTGATTTCCTTGGTAATACTCTCAATAAATTGTTTTTCTTCTATCTCGGTTAGTCCAGCTTCCTGACTGAGCCCGGCACTGGAAAGATAATCTTTGAAAAAGCTGGCAACATAGGTATCTATGGCTTTGGCTAAATCTGCCCGGGCTCGGGCATCCGCGGTTTGAATCTGAAGTGCCCGATTCTCAATTCCGCTCGCTACACCACAGCCATAAAAAGCTTCTTTGCCCGCATCCTCAAAAGCCCCGGCACATCTGGTCACCCAGGCAGGCTCGGTCTTACTCCCGGAAATGCTGGACTGGTCAGTTAGTTTGGGTCTCTTCTTGCCACAGGCAAAAAAGATTAAAAAGCTGGACAGTATCACCACAGGAGCGAGGTAAAATTTTTTCTTCATCCCTGCCTCCTATTCTTTTTTCGCCTCTGCCTTTAAAACCACCACTTTGGGCTCATAAAGTCCCACTACCAATACTTTGGCATCCGGGCTGAAAGCCAGAGAAGAGATATAATTATCAAATCCGGTTATCTCCCGGAGCTTTTTCCCGGAACTTGCCTCCCAGAGCCAGACCTTTTGTTCCCTTCCTCCGCAGGCTATCAATTTCCCCTCCCGGTCAACCGCTAAAGCATAAATCTCCCCCAGATCCCTTCCCAGACGCTTGACCAGTTTGCCATCCGGAATTTTCCAGACCAAAACCGCGCCATCAAACCCAGCAGAAACCAGATGTTTTGAATCTTTCCCCAAAAAACTTAAAGCACTGATTTTATGCTCATGCCCTTTGACAGATTTAAGTAATTTTTTTAACTTTATGTCGTAAAGATTTATCACCCGGTCTGCTCCTCCGCTTGCCAGCCAGCGACCATCTCCGCTTGTAGAAAGAGCTTTAACCCAATCTTTATGAACCGAGACTTTTTGGATAAGCTCCGGGCTCTTCTCCAGTTGCCAGAATGCTATTTCTCCAGCGGTGCAGATATGATGCGGGTCCAAACTGGCACAGGAAGCACTGGCAAGAATTTTATCATCTATCCAGCTCAGACTCATTATCCAATCAGTATTGGCAGAAAAACTGGTGTAAACCTTCATTTGCTCGGTATCAAAAAGCATTATGGAGCGTCCTTTTCCCCCAACTGCCAGATACCTGCCATCAGGAGAAAACTTTAAGGCAAAAAGCAGGATATTATGGAAATTAAACTCTCCCAGCTTTTCGCCGTTTTCTGGATTCCACAAAATTACCTTTCCTTTAGCATCTCCGCTGGCAAACATCTTTCCTTCCGGATGATAGTCAACACAATAAACCGGAGCCTGGTGCTCTTTAAGGACAAAAGCGGTGTTCAGGTTCTGAGCAATCTCTCCTGGAGTCAGTTTCTTTTTGCAACCAGAGATTCCCAGGCTGATTGTTAAAAAAACCAAGCCGAGAAAAAATAAACCCCTCCTCATTTTTCATCCCTCCTGTTTTGTAGGATTATACCATATTATTCGGATATAATCTCAGATATTTTAATTAGCTACCTGAGCAGAGCTCTCTTCTGCTTTTTTCTGGAAAATCAGCCCCTGCTCATCCGCATCTACCCAGATGGTGTCTCCCTCCAGATACTTTCCTTCTAAAATCTCCTTTGCCAGCGGGTCTAAAAGATGTTTTTCAATTGCTCTTCTTAGCGGACGAGCACCAAACTGCGGGTCATAACCCACTTCTGCCAGGAACTCCTTCGCCGGCTGGCTGAGCTCCAGACCGAGCTTTCTCTCTTCCAGACGCTTCTGGATTCGGGCAAGCTGGATGTCAATAATCTTGAAGATATGCTCTTTGGTGAGAGAGCGGAAGATAATTATATCATCCACCCGGTTGAGAAATTCCGGCTTGAAATACCGCCGAAGTTCTGTTATTACCTGCTCTCTTACCCGCTCAAAGTTCTGCTCGGTTACCTGCTGAATGTATTCGGTGCCAATGTTAGAGGTCATAATAATCACAGTATTTTTGAAATCCACGGTTCTACCGTGACCATCGGTCAGTCTGCCGTCATCAAGAATCTGGAGCAGGAGATTAAAGACCTCAGGATGTGCCTTTTCAATCTCATCAAATAGCACCACTGAATAAGGTCTCCTCCGGATTGCCTCAGTTAAATAGCCTCCTTCTTCATAGCCCACATATCCGGGAGGAGCACCGATTAAGCGGGAAACCGAGTGCTTCTCCATAAACTCGCTCATATCAATCCGAACCATATTTTGCTCATCATCAAAGAGGAATTCTGCCAAAGCCCTTGCGGTCTCAGTCTTTCCTACCCCGGTAGGACCCAGGAAGATAAAAGAACCAATCGGACGATTCGGGTCTGCCAGACCACTTCTTGCCCGGCGAATCGCATTTGCCACTGCCTGAAGAGCCTGGTCCTGACCCACCACCCGCTGAGCCATCCTCTCTTCCATTTTAAGGAGCTTTTCTTTTTCGCTCTCCAGCATCCTGGAAACCGGGATACCAGTCCAGCGAGAAACAATCTCAGCAATATCTTCTGGCTCCACCTCTTCCTTGAGCATCTTTCCATCTTTTTGAATCTCTGCCAGTCTCTCCTGAGCTTTTTGCAGTTGTTTTTCCAGCTCAGGAATCCTGCCAAAGCGAATCTCCGCGGCTCTGTTATAATCTCCCTCCCGCTCCGCCTGCGCCTCCTGAATATGAAGCTGGTCAATCTCCTCTTTAAGCTGGCGAATCTTCTGAATAACCTCTTTTTCTTTCTGCCATTTAGCTTTGAGCTGGTCAGACTTTTCCCGAAGTTCAGCAATTTCCTTTTCTAGGCTCTCCAGCCGTTCTTTGCTTGCCGGGTCTTTTTCCTTGCGGAGTGCCTCTCTTTCCACCTCCAGTTGAATGATTTTTCTTTCCAGCTCATCAATCTCTTCAGGCATACTGTCAATTTCAATCCTGAGTCTGCTTGCCGATTCATCAATCAGGTCTATGGCTTTATCTGGAAGGAACCGGTCAGTAATATAGCGATGAGAAAGCACCGCGGCTGAGACCAGGGCAGAATCCTGAATCCTTACCCCGTGATGAATCTCATATTTTTCCTTCAAGCCCCGAAGGATGGAAATGGTTTCTTCCACCGTAGGCTCTGAGACATAAACCGGCTGGAAACGGCGCTCCAGTGCCGGGTCTTTTTCTATGTGCTTTCGGTATTCATCTAGAGTAGTGGCACCAATACAGCGAAGCTCTCCCCGGGCTAAAGCAGGCTTGAGCATATTGGACGCATCTATGGCTCCTTCGGCCGCACCGGCTCCGACAATGGTATGAAGCTCATCTATAAAAAGAATTATCTCGCCTTCTCTCTCCGCAATCTCCCGCAGAACTGCCTTTAAACGGTCTTCAAATTCTCCCCGATATTTGGTGCCGGCAACTAAAGCCCCCATATCCAGCTGGATAATCCGCTTGTTTTTCAAGCCCTCTGGAACATCACCCGAAGCAATCCTCTGCGCCAATCCTTCCACAATTGCGGTTTTACCCACTCCCGGCTCTCCAATTAAAACCGGATTGTTTTTGGTCCGGCGGGAAAGAACCTGCATTACCCGGCGAATTTCCTCATCCCTGCCAATCACCGGGTCAAGCTTACCTTTTCTTGCCAGCTCGGTTAAATCCTTGCCATACTGCTTGAGTGCCTGATATTTCTGCTCCGGATTCGGGTCAGTAATCCGCTGGGAACCGCGAATCTCCCGAAGCGCCTGAAAAATTTTATCTTTGCCTACTCCCTGCTCTTTAAAAATTCTTCCCGCCTCTCCAGAATCATCACAGATTGCCAGAAGAATATGCTCCGCACTTACATACTGGTCCTGAAGCCTCTCCGCCTCGGCTTGAGCCTGTTCCAGAACCTGGCTCAGGCGGGAAGAGATATACATCTGGTCTGAAGTAATCCCTTTAACCTGAGGAATTCTGCTTAAAGCCTGTTCCAGCTCGCTCTTGAGCAAATCCAATTTAACTCCCAGCTTCTCTAAAATGCCGGGAGCCAGTCCCTGCTCCTGGTTAAGCATTGCCAGAAGCAGATGCTCTACATCTATCTGCTGATGCTCTCGCTCCTGAGCCAGTTTGTGCGCCAACTGAAGCGCCTCCTGACTCATCACAGTAAATTTATCCCAGCGAATCATTTTCTACCTCCCAAATTTTTGCCATTAAAAATTTAATCATCAATCCGGGGCTGGCAAGAGGATTTTTTAAGAAAATTCCAATTATTGGGCAAAAATCGGTTGATTTTCTTTCAGAATTAAGATAATTTTTAAGCACCACTGATGTCCAGCCAGTTCAAACTTTCAATGAGTAGCTGGTCTTATCATCCCCTGATTTCTTCTGGGGAATTAACTCAAAAAAAGTGGATTGAACTCTGCCAGCAATTAAGACTGGATGGAGTGGAGCTTCTGGATATTCATTTCCCCAGCCTGAACAAAGATTACCTAGACCAGCTCAAAAATCAGCTCGCCCAGCTCGGTCTTGAAGTTGCCTGCTGTTCAGTAAGCAATGATTTTGGAAAGGCAGAGCTTAAAGCCAGGGAGGAAAATGAAAAGCTGGTTGATAAGTGGATAGAGCTTGCCCGCTGGTTTGGAACTGATACTCTTCGGATATTTGCTGGCTGGCCCGGGGAACAGAATCCAGAAAAATATGAGCAGGAAAAATCCCGACTCTGGCAGGAGATGATTGAACGAATTGCTCATCTCTCAGAAAAAGCGGAAAAATCCGGGGTGGTGCTGGCTCTGGAGAATCATAATCATCTGGGCTTTACCAAAACCGTGGATGACTTATTAAAGATTCTCCGGCAGGTAAATTCTCCCTGGCTCCGGGTTTGTCTGGATACTGGAGATTACCTGGTTGATACTTCGGAGAGCAACGGTTTTTCCGCGTTGGAGCAGGCTCTGGAATATGCTAAAATTATTCACGCCAAATTTTATCAGGTGGATGAGGAAAGCGGAGATTTAAAGCAGGACTGGTTAAAGATTTTATCTTTGCTCAAGAGCCGGGGCTGGGCTGGTTATCTGTCCATAGAATATGAAGGAGCGGAGCCAGGCGATGAGGTGCCAAAGGCAGTGAGATTTCTCCAAAAGCATCTTACCAGCTAAGGAGGAAGAAATGGGCGAGAAAGTAATTTTAATCCTGGTGGCACACGCAGATGACACAGAATTTTTAGCCGGCGGAACCATTGCTAAATTTGCCAGCCAGGGCTGGGAAATTTATGAGGTGATTACCACCGATAACCAGAGAGGAAGCTATGAGCTGGATTCTCAAACTCTGGTCAAGCAGAGCGAGGAGGAGGCGAAAAAAGCTGGAGAAATTCTGGGGAAAAAAGAGGTTATTTTCCTCCGCTATCCGGACGGGATGCTGAGTGATTATCCCTTAAATGAGCTTCGGGAAAAATTCATTCGCCTGATTCGCCAGTATCAGCCGAAAATTGTCTTTACCTTTGACCCCTGGGCTCCGTTTGAGCCCCATCCAGACCATCGGATGGTAGCAATGGCTGCGGTGGAAGCGGTAAGCTTTGCCCAGAATCCCAAATTCCATCCTGAACACTTAGATGAGGGACTTAAACCGCATCAGGTAGCAGAGTGTTATTACTTTGCCAAAGCTCCGGTTTATGCGGATACGGTCATTGATATTACAGATTTTATTGACCAAAAAATTCAAGCTCTCTGCGCCCACGATAGCCAGATGAAGCTGACCATTGATGAGATGAAACTCGCCCTGGAAGCTACTGGAGTTGCTCCCAACCTTGCCAAGACTCTGGACCGAAACAACTATCAGGGCGTAATTGATTTAATGGTAAAAATGTATGCGGAGCAGGTGGGGAAAAAGGCAGGCTATAAATACGGGGAAGAATTCCGACACGAAATCGCCGGCGGAGAAATAATCCGGGCAATAAAAGAAATGGGATTAGAATAACCTTCAAAGTCAAAGGAGTAAAAAATGAAATTATCTTGGGCAGGGATTTTTTTAGGAGCAGGGCTTTTGCTTTTTTCTTCTCTGGCTTTTTCTTCTGAGCCGGAAATTGTTCCAGCTCCTAAAAATGAAAAAGAGATAAAAGAACGAATGCATATTACCTATAATCAGCATATCCTTCCCGAGGGAGCAGACCCCGGGGTTTTAGAGCATCTTCTGGAAATCGGAGAAGTCATTATTTTTTATGATAATCCTCCGGGCATTCCCTGGCTGAGCGCGGCAGGGATTTTAATTGATGCGCCGGTGGAGGTGGTTTTCCAGACTGTTACCGATTTTGACCATTACCCGGATTTTGTCCCAATGACCGAAAAGACTGAAGCAAAGAAAATCTCTGATAATCTCTATCAGGTGGACTATCAACTCAATGTCCGACTGGCAATCATCAGCTATAAAATCAATTATGGGGTGTATCATTACCATCGTCCACCTTATCGGACTGACTGGTGCTATGCCTGGGGAGAGTTCGGAAAAAATCTGGGATTTTACGAGCTGATCCCGAGCAAAGATGGAAAAAGAACTATGTGCTTTTATTCGGTCTATTCTGAGCCCAGGAGCAGATTCCTGCGAGCAATCTATTCCCGAGACCCAATTTTAGAAAGGCTGACCAATGTCAGCACCGCTACTTTGGTTATGCAAGCAATCAAGAAGGAAGCAGAGAAAAGATATTGCCAGCAGGGAGGAAAAATTCTCCGGAAAGAGAAATCTGCTCACCGCCCAATTTTAGAGGTATTAAAGGAAGACCCAGAGAGTCTGGGAAAAATTCTTGAGCAGGGAAAACTTCTGGTTTTAGAAGAAGGTCCCACGGTTTATGTTACCGCAGGTGCGCTTGTTGAAGCGCCGGTTTCTCAAGCCTGGGAAGTGATTACTGATTTTACCTCTTATCCGGAATTTGTCTCTGGAGTAAAAAATGTAGAATTTATGGGAAAAGGAGAAAAAGCCCCCAGATACCGATGGGATATTGATATGGACCTGGGAATATTTCATTACCGATATTCTTATGAAGCAGAATACGAATTTGATCCCCCATACTTTACCAGATGGATGATTACCCGAGAAAATGCTGGAAATATTGAAGGCTTCTGGCAACTCCAGCAGGAAAATCATCAAACTTTAATTTTTAATGGCTCTACCGCAGACCTGCGGGCAATGAGCTGGCTTCTTCGTGCCCTGCTTCGTATAGAGCCAACTTTTGAATATGCCCTTCTGGGTTGTCAATCTCTGGTTAATATCAGTGGGGTAAAACAAGAAATAGAAAAAAGAGTTTCAGGCAAGTGAACTCACGCCTTCCCCCGATTTATCTGGTTTCTAACGAGGTATGGAACCAGGGATATTTTTCTCCTCCCTTGGGAATAATGTTTGTGGGCAAGGCATTAAGCCAGGCAGGATATTCGGTTCGGCTTTTTCATCTTCATCAGGGAGAAGAGAAGCTTTTGTATCAGGCAATTTTGGACCAGCCTCCCTTATTTGTTGGCTTCAGCACCATCATCGGCTCCACCTTAAAGCGAGATATTCAAATGAGCAAGGCGGTAAAAAAATTGGGGCAGGTGGTGGTCTGGGGTGGGGTCTTTGCCAGTATGGTTCCAGAAATAGCCTTAAAAGAAGATTATATTGATTATGTGGTAATTGGGGAGGGAGAATTAATTGCCCCCAGACTCGCAGAAGCTATTGCCAGCAAACAGCCACCCAGAGATATTCCTGATGTGGGCTGGAAGGATAGGGGAGAGATAAAAATCAACCCCCCGGCTCAATGGTCCAAAGATATTGACCGGTTTGAGCCGGGATGGGATTTGATTGACCCCACCAAATATCTCCGCAAATTCCCTTATTATGAAGAATATTACTGGTCTTTTTATTTTACCCGGGGCTGTCCAAAGAACTGCAATTATTGTTATAATCGGCTGGATTCTCGGCGAAAGCTCTGGAGGATTCACTCCCTGGAATACTGTAGGGAGCAAATTAACTATCTAAAAAAAACCCTGCCGGTCCAGATAAAGATACTCAGCTTGGTGGGAGATAATCTGTTTGGTGAACTTCACTCTGCCTGGAACTTAATTTATGGCTTAAACTACCCCTGGGCAGGAGTGGGAAGATTTGAAATTGTTAACCCGGGTTTTGTGAGTCAGGCAAAAGAAACCAGGGCAGTGTATCTGGGTTTTGGCTTGGAATCAGCCTCAGAAAAAATGCTAAAAATTTACCGAAAAGAAATTACCCCACAAATGGCAATGGATGCCCTGGAGCGGTTGGCATCTTATCCCTGCTTTTATGATGCCGGGGTAATTTTTCTCGGTCCGGGAGAAGAGCAAGAAGACCGCCAGCAGACCTTTAAATTTATGGAACAGGCACGAAAGATAAATCCATACCTTTGTTTTGCCTCCAATCCTTTCTGGGTTTTCCCCGGAACTCCGCTCTGGGAAAAATGCCTGAAGCAGGGATTTATCCCTCCTCAAAATATTGAGGAATGGAGCCAGCGATTCCTGGATTTTATGGAAGTTTATGGCTGGAGCAAACGAAGATGGGCAAGAGCCAAAACCGTCTTGGACCTGCTTTACGGACTGCCCCGGGTTATTTTCTCCCTACCGCCCGGGATTCACAAAGCACTTTATCATCGGCTTTATCGGTTTGAATTTAAAATCCCCCTGGAAGAAATTATCCGACTCTCTTTAAGAGGGGTAAGTCGCTTCAGGAGCTGGTTCCCAAAAAAACCGGGCTCTCCTTTCCCTCCGCTTTCTCCTTGAGCAATTTAATCTCAGGCTGAAATAATCTCCTGCTTAGTATTGGATTGAGAAGTCCGCTAACCACCGCAAGAAGTAGAAGCGAAGAATGTAGCTCCTCGCTCAAAAGCCCGAGCTGAAGCCCGATCTCGGCAATTGCCACCATTAAAGTAAAAGGAGCAGAGAACAAAAATCCCAGCGCCAAAATCTGCCGGAAGGTAAATTTTCCCAGCCGAAGCCAGAGACTGGGAAATATCTTCTGAATCAGCCCGAGCCCCAAAAGGCTTAAAAAGAAAAAAGGGCTGGTGTGGGTAAGTGCCACCCTTGGGTCAAAGCTTACTCCTACCACCACGAAGAAAAAAGGGATGAAAAATCCCTGACCAATGGAATTTAATTTTTCCATAATCTGTTCCCGCTCCCGAAAAACAAAAGAAAAAAGAGCTCCGGCTAAAAAGGCGCCCAGAATCATCTCCACCCCCAGCCAGGTGCTCAAAGCCAGAAAAACAAAAAGCAGAGCAAAACTGAGCCGAACCCCTAGCTCCAGCGGGTCCTGTCCACCAATCAGGCTTTGAAACCGATGGGGAAACCACCAGACCAGGAACCGAAATATCCGCATAAAAATAAAAGCTACCAGAAAAATCCCCACGAATTTCCCGACTTCTATCACTATCTCAGAAGAGGTTCCGAACCGATGATAAAGCTCAATTAAAGTTAAAAGGATAATACTTCCCAGCTCCCCTAAAAATCCTATGGAGAGAAAAATTTGCCCCACCGGAGTGGTCAAAAGCCGATGCTCCTTAAAAAAGGCAACCCCCAGACCAATGGAGACACACCCCAAGCCCAAAATCAAAGTCGCTTTCCAATCTAAAAAATACCAGAATAAAAGACCGAGCAATCCCATCCAGAAAATCACCAGGAGAGAAAGGCTCAAATTTCCACCTGCCCGGGGACGAAGCCGGTTGAAATCTATCTCCATTCCTGCCATAAACATCAAAATGGCAAAACCGAGTTGAGATAAAAAGCGGATAAAATCATCCTGACTGATTAAGCCCAAAAAATGCTCCCCCAAAATCATCCCGTAAAGTATCTCTCCCACCGCGCTGGGAATCCGGAGCCGACGGGAAATCATAGGAAGAAAAAAAGCTCCCAGAACAATCAAAAGCAGGCTCAGGGCATTTTCCGGTCTCATCTTTCTTCCTCAAAAGGAAAGACCATCACCGAGCAGGGAGCCCGGGAGATAATCTCCATTGCCACATCAATCCGGGGCAGACGCCATTTTCTTCTTCGGTGCCCAATAATCAAAAGTTGATAATCCTTAGAATGAAAACTGATCTCCCGAATCGGATTTCCCTCCCGATGATGAGTAATCACCGGAAGCCGATACAAAGAACAAAGCTCCTCTACCCGATGCAGGGCTCTTTTTTCCTCCTCGATCCGCTCCTGACCTATAGAAAAGCTGGGCTCAGTTACAGTAAGGGCTTCTAATCTCGCTTCAAACTGCCGGGCAATATCTATCGCCAGTTCTGTAAGCCTTCTAAGATTAGAACCAGCAATCACCGGCAATAATATCCTCTCATAAGGAACTGTTCCCCGGCTGATTAAAACCGGAAGATTGACCCGGTTAATCAGCTCCAGCACAAAGCTCTTTAAAAGATTTATTCGTCTGAGCCAGTTTTGTTTGACCTCTGGCAGTAAAACCAAGCCGACATCCTGTGCCCGGAGCATTTTTAACCATTCCTCACTTTCTGGTTCCTCCAGCCAGGCAGGATAACAGCGAAGAAGACTTTCTGCGCAAAGGCTTTCTGCCAGCTTCTGGTCCTCATGCGCCTGTTCTGGACGAGAAAAAATCAAAAGCGAGCGAGCTTTGGTAAACTTTCCAAAATAATTGGCTTCTTTTAACAGGATATCTATCTTTTCCTGATTTAGCCAGGGAAGAAGGGCGATTCTGGAGCCAAACTGGAGAGGAAATTCCGGCTCTCCCATTCGGAAAAACTCAGCAATGCCCGGCAAAATTCGGGTATCACCTATTAACAACACTTTATCCTGAGCCTGAAGCCTGAGCTCTGGCTGGGGAAGTAAAAGCTCTCCTCCCCGATACACTGCCCCAATCCGCCAGGAGCGTGCCCGGAAAAACCCGACCGTCTTACCCACTGCTGGCGAGCCAGGAAGAATGGTGGTTTCAATAATTTCTCCTTCCCCCAGACCGATTTCAATCGCTACCTGATAGTCTTGAAGCAAAAGGTTTTTCAGCATCCCGGCTAGCACCTTCCCCCGACTTACCACTTCTATTCTTGCAGATTGATACTCTTCCTCTCGTTCCGCAGTTATGGAAACTGCCAGCATTCGCTTCACCCCAAAATATTCCTTTGCCACCCGACAAACTTCCAGATTAATATCATCCCGACCGCAGATTGCCACCACCGCCTCTTCTGGCTTTAATCCCAGTCTTTCCCAGGTTAATCTGCTGGTGCCATCACTTAAAACCAATTCAACCTCATCTTTAAGAAACTCACGAGCCCGGGCAAGCTTTTCTTCTTTCAAATCTATGCCTACCAGCCTGACACTACCTTTAAGTTGAAATAAAAGCTCCCTTCCGGTTTGACCCAGTCCTACAATAAAAATTCGGGGCAGGTCTTTATCTGGTTTGGGGGGTAAAGATTCTTCCATCTAGAAATATCCTAACTTCTCCTGGAAATTTTGGCAAATTTAAAATTTCGGCTTTTTTATTTTCTGATTTCTTGACTATAATAAAATAAATTAAAATGCGGTTCAAAAAGAAGGCGGTATTTTTAATCCTTTTATTGTGCTTTTTTAGCTTTCCTGCTTATGCTTATATCGGACCCGGAGCAGGGTTTGCTATTCTCGGCTCCTTTATGGTCTTTTTCTTTGCCTTTCTCTCTGCTCTTTTGGCGGTACTTTTATTTCCAATTCGTGCTTTGATTCGGCTCATCCAGATTAAAAAGCAGGGAAACAAACCCTATGTTAAACGAGTGATTGTTCTGGGGCTGGATGGTCTTGACCCGGACTTATGCGAAAAGTATATCTCGGAAGGAAAACTTCCTAATTTCAAAAAATTAACAGAGCAGGGCAGTTTTCGCCGGTTAAAAACCACCCTCCCGGCAATGAGTCCGGTTGCCTGGTCAACCTTTGCCACCGGGGTAAACCCGGGCAAGCATAATATCTTTGATTTTCTGGCTCCGGACCGAAAGAGTTATCTGCCCGTGCTCAGCTCCACTAAAATTCGCCAGCCAGAAAAAACTCTTAAGCTGGGGAAATATCAAATTCCTCTGAAAAAGCCTGAAATCCAACTCCTGCGGAAAAGCCAGCCCTTCTGGAAAACTCTGGGAGACCACTGGATTTTCAGCCAGATTATCCGGGTGCCTATTACTTTCCCGCCGGAAAAATTTTATGGTGCCCAGCTCAGCGCAATGTGTGTGCCGGATTTAAGAGGCTCTCAGGGAAGTTTTACTTACTGGCGGGAAGGGGCAAGCAAAGAAAAGCATACCGGGGGAATGGAGCTGGAGCTGGAAAGAACCAGCTCGGGTTGGAAAGGATACATCCCGGGTCCGGAAAATACCCTGACCCGAGAAAAGCAAGAAATGAAAATAAACTTCCAGCTTCAGAAAAATTCCCAGGGCGAATTCCTCCTTATTCTTCCTGAGCAAAAAATTCCTTTAAAAGAAAAAGAATATACCCCCTGGATTCAGCTCACTTTTCGGGCAATGCCCGGAGTAAAAGTTTATGGAAGAGCTAAATTTCTCCTCCTCAAAGGTAATGAGCATCCTGAGCTTTATATGACTCCAATCAATCTAGACCCGGAAAATCCAGTAATGCCCATCTCCCACCCCGGGTTTTATTCAATGTATCTTGCCAAGCTTTTTGGTACTTATTCCACCCTGGGACTGGCAGAAGATACCTGGGCACTTAACGAGCGAGTGATTGATGAGTCTGCCTTTTTAAAGCAAACCTGGGACTATTACCAGGAGCGAGAAAAAATCTTTTTCCACGCCCTGAGCCGAACCAGAAAGGGAGTTTTAGCCATTGTCTTTGACCATACCGACCGCATCCAGCATACCTTTTTCCGGGCACTTGACCCCAAACACCCGCTTTATGAAACTGAAGAAGCGAAAAATTTCCGGGATGCAATTGAACAGGTTTATATCCGGGCAGATGAGCTTTTAGGAAAGGTTCTGGAAAAGCTGGGAAAGAATGATGTTATTTTCGTGATGAGCGACCATGGTTTTAAGAGCTTTCGCCGGGGTATTAATCTAAATTCCTGGCTCTGGAAAGAAGGGTATCTGGTCTGCAAAAATCCTCAAGGGAGCGAAGAGATGTTTAAGGATGTGGACTGGAGCCAGACCAGAGCTTATGCTCTGGGCTTAAGCGGAATCTATCTTAATCTAAAAGGCAGAGAAGCTAAAGGAATTGTGGAGCCAGGAGAAGAAGCTCAAAAGCTCCGCAAAGAAATCTGCGAAAAACTCACCGGACTCAAAGACCCCCAGACCGGTGAGGTCGCAATCCGAAAAGCCTATGATGCTTATGAATATCTCTCCGGACCCTATCTGGAGAATGCTCCGGACATTATCGTTGGCTATAATGAGGGATATCGGATGGACTGGGACGGCACCCTCGGAGTGGTAAATGAAAAAATCTTTTCAGATAACACCAAAAGCTGGAGCGGAGACCATTGCATAGACCCGGAGCTGGTGCCGGGCATCCTTTTCACCAATTTAAAGCTGAGCACGGATGATTGCTGGATTGCAGACCTGGCACCAACCATTTTAAGACTTTTTGACCTGAAAGTGCCAGCTTATATAGACGGCAGATGCCTGCTAACTCAAAAAGAACTGGAAGGATTAAGAAAGTGAGAACCGCTCAAAAAATCGGGCTAGTCCTTCTGGGCTTGTTTTTTATTTTTCTTTCTTCTCTTCCCTCAGCCAGGGCAGAGTCTAATCCGAAAAAGGTCATTGTTCTGGGAATAGATGGAATGGACCCGGCACTGCTGGCAAAATTTATGAGTCAGGGCTTAATGCCCAATTTCCAGAGGCTTCTGGAAAGAGGCGGGGATTTTAAAAAGATGCAAACCACGATTCCGGCTCAAAGCCCGGTTGCCTGGGCAAGTTTTATTACTTCTGCCAATCCCGGTCGGCACGGTATTTTTGATTTTATTCATCGGGTACCTGAGACCTTTGAGCTTTATCTTTCTACCAGTAAAACCATAGAGCCAAAAGGAGGAAAAATTCGGCTGGGAACCTGGCTCTTTTCATTTAAATCTGCTCAGCTGAAAAATATGGTGGGAGAAGCTCCTTTCTGGGAAGAGCTGGTGAAAAGAAAAATTCCGGTAATTATTTTTCGGGTGCCCAGTGATTATC
>CAZKMM010000033.1:0-19982 GCA_964553915.1 uncultured bacterium | reverse complement strand
CCCCAGACCTCCACCCAGCTGATTTTATTCTCCTGCAGAGAGCGAACCACCTTTTGATACACCCGATTCCTCTTAATGGAGCCTCCTCCGGCTAAAAACAGAACTTTTTTGATTTTTGCCTTTTTGATTTCTTCCCCGATTTTGGGGATAGTATTTTTTCCAAAAATCAATCTGGTAGGATTTTCAAAAACAAAATTCTCCATTTTTCCCTCCTCAAAGCAGGTTTAATTTTAATAGAGTGAAAAAGAAAAATTTACTTTAAAAGCCCCTGAATTAAATCCAAAAGCTTATGAGCGATTTCTATTTTGGTCATTTTGGGAAGTTGCTTTTTCTTTCCATCTCTAAAAATGAGCGTGCAGATATTGGTATCCACCTCAAAACCCGCATCTTTCCGGCTTACATCATTGGCGACAATCAGGTCAAGGTTTTTTTCTTTTAATTTTTTCCGGGCGTTTTTGAGCACTTCTTCGGTTTCTGCGGCGAAGCCGACCAGGATTTGTCCTTTTTTCTTTTTCTTTCCCAGCTCTGCCAGAATATCTGGCGTGGGTTCCAGCCCAATGGCTTTGGGCAGTTTTTCTTTTTTTATTTTAGAGCTGGTTTTTAATTTGGGAGAAAAATCTGCCACCGCGGCAGCTTTGATAATCACATCTGCCCAGGAGGAATATTTTAAGCAAGCCCTTTTCATTTCTTTTGCAGATTCTACCCGGACCAGCTCCACTCCCAAAGGAGGAGGAAGCTGAACAGGACCTGATACCAGAATTACCTCTGCACCCCGGACCCGGCTTGCCCGGGCAATTGCGTATCCCATTTTTCCGCTGGAGCGGTTGGAAATGAACCGCACCGGGTCTATTGCTTCCCGGGTGGGTCCGGCACTGATTAAAATCTTCTTTCCCGCAAAGTCCTTGGGAGCGAGCAGATATTCGCAGGCTTCTAAAATTACCTCCGGCTCTGCCAGTCTTCCCTTACCTTCCCACCCACAGGCAAGCTCGCCCTCTTCTGGTTCCAGAATTTCTACCCCCCTGTTCCGCAGTCGCCTGAGATTTTCCTGCACCGCCGGATGCTGGTACATTTTTACATTCATTGCCGGACAGACCAGCACCTTTCCAGAAAAAGCCAGATACAGGGTGCTAAGCAGGTCATCCGCAATTCCGTTAGCGATTTTTCCGATGATATTAGCTGTAGCCGGGGCAATGACCAAAAGTTCTGCTTTATCTGCCAGCTCAATATGTAAAACCGGCTTTTCTCCTCGGGCGAAAAGGTCAGTATAAACCGGTCTCTGGGAGAGGGTTTCAAATGTTAGCGGACTTACAAATTTGCCTGCATTCTCGGTCATTACCACCTGAGGGTGGGCTCCGGCTTTGACCAGTAATCTGACCAGCTCGCAGATTTTATAGGCGCTAATTCCCCCGCTGATGCCCAGAAGAATTTCTTTATCTTTTAAAATCATTCTAGTTTTTATTTAATACCATTCTGCCCCTTCCTGCAAGAAGGGATTATGTTTTTTCTCCAGCCCGATAGTAGTGGGAGGACCATGTCCGGGATAGATTTCGCAGTCATCTCCCAGAGGATAAAGCTTGGTTTTGATGCTCTGGATTAACTGGCGGTGGGAACCGCCGGGAAAATCAGTCCTTCCTACACTAAAGCGGAACAGCACATCTCCCACCACAGCCATTTTTTTCCCTATTATTTCAAGGGAGATATGACCGGGAGAATGTCCCGGGGTATGAAGAACCTTAAGCTCAACCTCCTTGCCCACCTTAATAATATCTCCTTCATCTAAAAGTCCATCCGGAGGAGGGGAGCTGGGAATATTTACTCCAAACATTGAGGACATAGAACCCATCTGGGTAAGAAGGTCTTTTTCCAGAGGGTGGATATAAATCCCGGCACCAGTTGCCTGCTTTAGGTCCCGGTTTCCGCCAATATGGTCAAAATGAGAATGAGTGTTGATTATCATTTTGCAGTCAAGCCCATCTTCTTGGAGAGCCCGGAGGATTAAATCCACATCTCCGCCCGGGTCAATCACCACCGCTTCTCTGGTTTTTTCATCGCCAATAATATAGCAATTGACTAAAAGGGGTCCGGTTTCCAGATACTTAAAAATCATTCCTCTACTCCTTTATTTTCTCATTTTCATTTTCAATTCCCTGATTTTTTTAACCAGCTCAGGATGGTCTGGAGAAAGATAATAAAGCCTTTGATACAAATCAAAAGCATATTGAAAACTACCTGCTTTTTCATAAAGCCGGGCAATTTTTAAATATAGCTCCAAATTCTCCAGATTCATAGGACGCTTGCTCGCCACCAGCCGATATTGATTAAGTGCCTCGGAATGTTTCCCCTGCTCAAATAAAATATCTCCGGAAAGCTCTAGGGCAGATAAATAATTCGGGTCTTGGGGAGAAATCTGTTTCAAAAGGGTAAGCGCTTTCTCTTTTGCTCCCAGCTGAAAATAACATAAAGCGGAATTATAAAAGTCCTCCAGTTTTTCGTAAAGCTGGCTTAATTTTTTCAGCTCGCCCAGCTCCTGGTATATCTGAATTGCCATCTCATAATTACCCAGATTCTCATAAGCCTCTCCGGCACGAGCCAGCTCCCCACAGGCATAAAAAGTCTCAGCCGCAGTTCTGCTATCGCCTCCTTTTAAGTAAAGCTCGCCGGCTTTTTTCATCTCGCCCAGCCCGGCATAAAGGTCAGCTGCGGTTAGATAATCTCCTGCCCGCTCATAATGTTGAGCAGACTTGAGCAAATCCCCCTGATTCTGATGATACTGCGCCCGGATTTCATCTGCTTTCTGTTTCTGTCCTGCCTGCTCCAGCAGGTCAGCAGATTTTAAATGCTCCCCGCTCTGATAAAACATTTCTCCAGCTTTTTCCAAATCCCCGGCTAATAAATATAGCTCCCCAGCATATTTAAACATCCCTGCCTGCTCTAAAACCTGGGCTGATTTTTTCAGGTCGCCCGCCTGTTTATAAAAATAAGCGGTGCGCTTGGCAAGATTCTCCAGCTTTTTCTTAAGCTCCGCGCTTCCTTTAGATTTAAAATGCTCAAGCTGACTTTTCCAGACCTGCTCCATCAATTGCCCGGCTTTAGCGAATTGTCCAATTTTGCCATAGCAAATAGCAGATTCTTCTAAAAATCCTGCTTTCTCGTATAAGATTGCCGAGCGGGCAAAATCCCCGGCTTTTTCATAGTTCTGAGCAGACTCATAAATTTTGCCAGCCTTTTCTAAGTATTCTCCTGCCAGTTGATGTTTTCCCTCTTGGGCGCAAAGCTCTCCAGCTAAATCATATTTTTCATTGTCCAGAAATACTTTTAGTGCCTTTTCAAAATTATTGAATTTTTCCAGATAAATCCGAGACGCTCTCTCTACCGCTCCTGCCCGAAGATACATATCTATGGCTTTTTTATACCGCTCTATTTGCTCGTAAAGCTCACCTGCCCGAAGAAATTCCCCACTTTTTTCTGAAAGTTTTGCCTCTTTGCGAATTTCCTTTCCGGTGGTCAGCCGAGTTACCCGGGATTTTTTAGGTTTTCTTCTAAAAAGAAGGAACAGAGGAATGAAAATAATCAGCAAAAACAACAGATAAAAAATAAGTCGGTGATACGGGAGCCATCCGAGATATAAATCCCAGTAAAAAAGGATTGGTTCAAGCAGGTCATTTAAAGTTTCAAATATGAAAAGAATTATCTCTTTAATTTGCTTTAGAATTTCCATCTTTTTCAATTTATCCGAGCAATTACCTCTTGTCAAAATATCGGGAATTTTTCTAAAAATTTTTCTTTCGGAAAGAGAAGGATATTACTGGAATTCTTTCCCGGAATGTTTTAAGATAAAAATTGACAGAATGGGAAAAATTGACAAAAAAGTCAAAAAGAAAGAGGAAGGACTGGAGTTAATCCGGCATTTGAGCGGGATTATCAGTTCTTCTCTGGAGCTGGATAATCTTCTGGAGGAGATTTTAGAAGCCTGCGTGCATTTTTCGGGCGCCAAAACTGGCTCCATCTTGCTGGTTGACCCGAAGGCTAAAGAATTATTCCTGGTAAAAGCCAAGGGGTTAGCCAAAAACCAGGCAAGAGATTTTCGGATTCCGCTAGGTAAAGGGGCAACGGGTTATGTCGCAAAGACCGGCAAGTCTTTAATTATTCCAGATGTTGATAAAGACCCGAAGTTTATCCGACTTCGGGAGAAGGTAAAAAGTGAACTGGCGGTTCCAATTTTAGAGCAGGGCAGGGTAGTGGGGGTAATTACCGTTGATAGCTGGAAGAGAAATGCCTTCAGCATAGAGGACCAGAAGGTTTTGGAAGCAATAGCGGGTTTAGCCGGTCAGGCGATTCGGAACGCCCGGATTTTTCAGGAGCGGGAGGAAAGGATTCGTCGGTTGGATTTATTAAATCGGATTAATCAGATTTTCACCAAGGGGCTTGACCTTCGTCCCGCGTTTGACCGGGTAGTAGAGGTTTTGAAGAAAGAGCTGGAGATGGAGCGGGCAACTCTGGTGCTTTTGGATACCGAGACCGGCGAATTAGAGATTAAAATCGCAGATGGGCTTACTGAGGAGCAAATTCGTCGGGGAAGATACCGGGTGGGAGAGGGAATTACCGGAGAGGTGGTGAAAACAGGAAAAAGCATCGGGGTGCCAGATATTTCTAAAGAGCCCAAATTCTTAGACCGAACCGGAGCCAGAACTAATTTGAAAAAAGCAAAACAGCTTTCTTTTATGTGCGTACCCTTGAAAATAGAAGACCAGGTTATCGGGGTTTTAAGTGTAGATAAAGAATATAAAAGTGAAGAACAGTTTAAAAATGATTTAAAGCTTTTAGAGATTATAGCTAGTTCCCTCACCCAGGCAATTCGGGTGCATATGATGGCTGAGAAGATGCGCTCGGAACTGGAGGAACGGAATATCTATCTTCGCACCCAGCTGGCTCGCAGGTATCAGTATCACAATATCATTGGTCAGAGTAAGCCGATGCAGGAGGTTTTTGAGAAAATAGAGCGGGTTTCTAAAAGTAGGGCGACAGTATTAATTAGGGGAGAGAGCGGGACCGGTAAGGAGCTGGTTGCCAAGGCAATACATTTTAACAGTCTCTGGCGGGAGCGTCCTTTTATCAAGGTGGATTGTGCCACGATTCCTGAGACCTTATTGGAAAGCGAGCTTTTCGGGCATAAAAAGGGAGCTTTTACCGGAGCGATTGCGGACAAAAAAGGGAAATTTGAGGTGGCGGATGGAGGAACAATTTTTTTAGATGAAATTGGTGAGCTTTCTCCGGCTCTTCAAGCCAAGCTCCTTCGGGTTCTCCAGGAGCGAGTGATTGAACCGATTGGCTCCAACCAGCCCAAAGCAATCAGTGTTCGGGTGATTACTGCCACCAATCAAAATTTGGAAAAACTGGTAGAGGAGGGCAGGTTCCGGCTTGACCTTTATTATCGTTTGAATGTGGTGCCGATTTATCTTCCCCCTTTAAGAGAAAGAAAAGAGGATATCCCGCTTCTGGTGGAGCATTTCCTTGCCCGGTTCAATCAGGAGAACAATAAAAAAGTCAAACTAACCCCGGAAGCCCTCAGCCGGTTAATGGCTTATGATTGGCCGGGCAATGTCCGGGAGCTAGAAAATTTAATTGAAAGAGTGGTGGTAATGAGCGAGGAAGAATTAGTGGGTCCGGAAATGATTCCTACGCCTCAATTCCCTCTGCCTCAACAGACCTTAACCTCTCAGGAGCAACCGAGCCTGGCGGATTTAGAAAAACAGGCAATTTTAAATGCCCTCAAGCAGGCGAGAGGTGTCCAGGTAGAAGCGGCTCGGATTTTAGGAATCAGCTTAAGACAGCTTCGCTACCGAATGGAAAAGTACGGGATAAAAAAAGAATTTGTGCCCAGTGCTTCTTGACCGGACCTGCTCAGAAAAGTTATAATTTTTTTGATGGAACCTTCTCTTAAAGAAAAATTTGAAGAGCTTGAGAAAACAATTGAGCTTTTAAAAGAAAAATTAGTAGAAAGCTCAAAAGGAAGAGGGGAAATAGACACTTTAAAACAAAAACTAGCAGAGCTTAAAGAGAAATTGGAGCAGGAAAAAGGGCTTCGTCAGAAAGTTTTAACCCGGGTTCAAGATTTGATTCAGAAACTGGAAAAGGAAACCTAAAGTGATTGAAAAAGAGCTGGAGATTTATGGTAAGAAATACCGGCTAAGGGCAGAGAATGAACAAACCTTGCTTGAGGTTGCCCGTTTTCTTGATGCCAGGTTGAGGGAATTGTTTGGCGCCCCGCCCAAGCCCCTGGATAGTTCCAGGCTTTTTTCCCTTGCCCTCAATCTGGCAGAAGAGCTATATCATTTGAAGGAGAAGGATGAAAGAGAAAGAGAGGAGATTGAAAGGGAATTAGAGAAAATTAATGCTCAATTATCCGAGCTTGAAAGTTTATTGAAAATGTGAAAAAATAATTTGTGGATTTGCGGAAGCGAGCAGGGTAAAAGAGAAATAAAAAAACCGGGTTTATGAATATCCGGCGTAAAGGAAAAGAAAGGAGATAAAAAAATAGGCATTTTAGAGCAAAATTTATATAATTCAGGTCAGTTAAGCCTGAGAAATAAATCTCGGACTTTAAATAATAGTCTATTGCTCCAAATCTAAGTATATCCTGCCCTTCTCGCTTTCCCGCAAATCTCCGTAAGGGAAGATGAAGTCAAGGATTGGTGTAGAAAAGAATCAGCTTCGTCGGCAAATTCTTGCTCAGCGAAAGAATTTGGACCCGGCTCTGGCACGGAAATGGAGTGCCTGGGTGCAGATGCATTTTCTCGGGGCACAATGTTATCTTCTGGCAAGAAAAATCGCCCTTTATGCCAGCTTTGATAAAGAGGTGGATACCAGGCTGGTCTTTGAGAGGGCAAGGAAAGAAGGAAAAGAGCTATATTTCCCCAGGATTACCTCTCCGGGGCAGATGGTGTTTAAAAGAGTAGAAAAATATGAAGAGATGATTCCCAATCGCTGGGGAATTCTGGAGCCGAAAGACTCTGCCCCCCAGATTCTTCTGGAAGGATTAGATTTAATAGTTGTTCCCGGGGTGGCTTTTGACCGTCGGGGATACCGGCTGGGATTTGGCGGGGGATATTATGACCGAATTTTATCCCGGCTTGATTCTCATACCATTACCGTGGGATTTGCTTATGGGTTTCAGATAAAGGAACGAATTCCCGTGGATGAGAATGACCAGAGAGTAAAAAGATTGGTCTGTGAGGCGGGCTTTGTCTCGCTTTTTTCAGAATAAAATGAAGGGAGAGAAAAAATGGAATTAATGAGCATAATCGGATTAGTGGTCGGGTTGGTAGTGGGAGCTGGGCTGGGCTTTTTGATTTTTTATCTTTTAATTCGTTCAAGAAAAAGGAGTTCGGAAGAAGAAGCCAAACGAATTATTGAAGAGGCAGAAAAGAAAGCAGAAGCAAGATTAAAGGAAGCGGAGTTGAGCGCCAAGGATTATTTGTATCAAGCCCGGGCAGAATTTGAAAAAGAGAGCAAAGCGGTAAGGTCGGAGCTTGCCCAGCTTCAGGAACGGCTGATGCATCGGGAGGAGACCTTAGACAAAAAGGTAGAGCTTTTAGACCAGAAAGAGCTGGAATTGAACCGAAGGGAGAAAAAACTTGCCCAGCAGGAAGAAAGAATTTCTCAGACGGAGAAAGAGGCAAAACAAAAGCTTCAGGAGGTGAACAGGAAGCTGGAGCAAATTTCCGGCTTGACTGCTTCTGAGGCGAAAAAGCTTTTAATGGAAAGTATGATTGAAGAAGCTCGGCACGATGCGGCGATGAAAATCAAGCAGATTGAAGATGAGACCAGGCAGGAAGCGGAGAAGATTGCCAAGAAGATACTTTCTCAGGCAATAGAGCGTTATGCAGGAGAATATGTTACGGAAAGCACGGTTACGGTCATACCTCTTCCCAGCGATGAGATGAAAGGGAGGATTATCGGGAGAGAGGGAAGGAACATCCGGGCGCTGGAGTCTGCTACTGGGGTGGATTTGATTGTGGATGATACCCCGGAGGCAGTGGTTATTTCCAGTTTTAACCCGATTCGGCGGGAGGTGGCAAGGATTGCTCTGGAACGGTTAATTGCGGATGGAAGGATTCATCCAGCCCGGATTGAAGAGATGGTCAAGAAGGCGGAGCGGGAGGTAGAAGAAGCAGTTCGGGAGGCAGGTCAGAGAGCGGTTTTTGATATTGGTGCTCACGGGATGCATCCGGAGCTGGTTAAACTGATCGGGCGATTGAAATATCGCACCAGTTATGGTCAGAATCAGTATCAGCATTCTCTGGAGGTAGCTTTTTTAGCAGGAATAATTGCCGGGGAGTTGGGGCAGAGTGTTAAGCGAGCGAGAAGGGCAGGACTGCTTCATGATATTGGTAAGGCGGTTGACCATGAATATGAAGGCTCGCATGCGGAGATCGGAGCGGAGCTGGCAAGGAAATATGGTGAAAGTCCTCAGGTGGTCACCGCGATTGCTGCCCACCACGATGATGAGCCTCCTACAATTTTAGGCAATATTATCCAGGCCGCAGATGCTTTAAGCGGAGCTCGTCCCGGGGCAAGGAGGGAAATGCTTGAGACCTATATCAAGCGGTTAGCGGATTTAGAAAAAATAGCTTCCAGTTTTTCTGGAATAAATAAAAGTTATGCGATTCAGGCAGGAAGAGAGCTCCGGATTATGGTGGAGGCAGATAAAATTTCTGATGAGCAGGCTTCGGTTTTAGCCCGGGAGATTGCCAAAAAGATTGAAAGCGAACTTGCCTATCCCGGACAGATTAAAGTGGTGGTAATTAGAGAGACCCGGGCGGTAGAATACGCCAAATAAAGGAGCAGGATTTTGCGGATTTTATTTTTCGGGGATATTGTGGGGAAACCCGGGAGAAGAGCGGTCCAGCAGGTTTTGCCTGAGCTTTGTGAGGTATTTCAGGTGGAACTGGTAGGAGCTAATGTGGAGAATAGCGCCGGCGGATTTGGTCTTACCTCTGAGGTATATGAACAGCTGGTGGAGATGGGAATTGATTTTATGACCAGCGGGAATCATATCTGGGACAAAAAAGAAATGGTAAGCAAAATTGATGATTTAGAGCGACTGCTCCGCCCGGCAAATTTTTCTCCTCGGGCTCCAGGGAGCGGGAGTTTAATTTTAAAAGCAAGATCTGCTCCGGTAGCAGTGATAAATTTGGGCGGGCGGGTTTTTATGGACCCCTGCGAGTGTCCATTTTTGACCGCAGAGCAAGAACTTGCTAATCTTCCAGAAGAGGTGAAGGTGATTTTGGTGGATTTTCACGCAGAGGCAACCAGTGAAAAAAATGCTATGGGCTGGTTTTTAGACCGCAAAGTAAGTGCGGTGCTCGGCACTCATACCCATATTCCCACTGCGGATGAAAGAATTTTTCCCGGGGGAACCGCTTATATTACTGATGTCGGGATGTGCGGTCCGATTAATTCGGTGATTGGGATCAAGCCCAGCCAGACCCTGGAGAGATTTCTTACCGGTATTCCTCACCGGTTTGAAGTGGCAAGTGGTCCGGTCTGGGTTAATGCGGTGATGGTGGATATTGATGAAGATACTGGCAGGGCACAGAAGATAGAGAGAATTCAGAAAATCCTCAACCGCTAAAAGGAGGGAAGAAAAATGAAAGTTAGATTTGGAACCTTAATCGGGGCAATTGGTCTTTTTTTCCTTTTATTTGGACTCAGCCCGGCAGAGATAGACCAGATGATTAAAAAGGCGGACCAGCTGGAAGATGAAGGCAAGTATGAGGAGTCCAATAAAATCCTTTTTGAGGTGTTAAAAGAAGACCCAAACAATAAATATGCTTACTGGATGATTGCCCGGAATTATTACAATATTGGTGAGCTGATTCCTACTGAGAAGGAAAAGGAAAAGCTGGATTATTATATTAAGTGTGAGGAGTGGGCAAGAAAAGGAGCGGAAAAGAATCCGGAAGTAGCAGAGAGTTACTTTTATATCGCGGTGGGAATGAGTCAGCAGGCTCTGGTTAAGGGGATTGCTAAAAGTCTGGCTCTGGCGGATGACATTGAGGAGATGTATATAAAAACCCTGGATATGCATCCGACTTATCGGACCGAGACTGATTCTACTGAAGCCAATGCTCATTTTGCCCTCTGCCAGTTTTACCGCAAGGTGCCGGAGAGCAGATTGATGAAGCTCTTTTTTGGCACCCGGGGAGATATGGATAAAGCGGTGGAGCATTGTAGAAAGGCGGTAGAGCTTTATCCGGACAGAATTGATTATAATAAAGAGATGGGGATAGCATTAATCTGTCGGGGCAACCGGAGAAATATTTCCAAAGATATTGAAGAAGGGAAAAAGTGGTTGAAAAAGACCCTGGAACTTCCTGCTGAGACCGAGATTGACCGGATCGACCAGCGGGATGCTCAAAAAATCCTTAATGACCCTAAGCTTGCCTGCGGATACAGCCGGGTGAAACAGGAAGAAGTTACCGAAGTGAAAAAAGAATAGCTCAAATTGTTAAGGGGCGGATTTTTTAACCCATACCAGGGAGGGGCAAATGCCTTTGAAGAAACTCTCGGGACAGAAAAAGCTTCGGAGCAAAGAAGAGCTAATTGAACATCTTTATAATTTCCAGCTAGAAATTAAACCCTCGGTAGGCATCTGGTATTTTGCTCCTGGCGGAGGAAGGTTTCACGACCGCTATGTTCCTGAGGAGACCATAGAGGAGAGGCTGGAGCGGGCTTTGAAAATGGCTAAGCTGGGAGTGGTGGGGATAGAAGCTCATTATCCCAATGAGGTAAATGAGGATAATATTCATTTGTATAAGAAGCTTGAGGAGGAATGCGGAATCCGGCTGATTACCATTATTCCCAATCTTTTCTGGGATGCGGATTTTGAGTTCGGCAGTTTATCCAACCCTCTTTCTGAGCCAAGACAAAAAGCCTTTAGCCGTCTGAAACAAACCCTTCAACTCAATAAGGAGCATAACTGCGATTTCTGCATTATCTGGCCCGGGATTGATGGCTATACTTATCCTCTGGGCACCTATTTTTATCAGATGTGGGAGCTGTTTGAGGAGGCGGTAGCAAAGGCGATGGATGAAGTTCCTGGAGTGAGGGTGGCACTGGAGCCTAAACCCTACGAGCCAGCGCCGAATAACATTTACCGCAATACCCCGGATGGGATTTTAGCCTGCCAGTCCATAGAAGCCCATTTAGAGAATCCAGTTAACTGCGATATTCTGGAAGAAGGGGAGTGTCTGGTCGGGCTGAATCCAGAGGTCGGGCATATTCGGATGGGTTTTGAAGATGTGGCTTATGCTTTTGCCCGGATAATGAGAGAGGGCAGGCTGGTTCATACTCACTGGAATTCCCAGCCTCTGGGCAATTATGACCAGGACCTGGATATCGGGGTGGTGGCACCGGAGCAGGCAATGGCAGGATTGTATGTTTTAAAGATGTATGGTTATCAGGAGCATTTTGGAATTGATTTAAATCCGGAGCGAATCCCGGTGGAGACCGCGGTAGAGATTTCCATAGAAATGCTCAATCTTTTTAATGAGAAGGTTAATAAACTTCCTCACGAGGAGATAGTGGAAGCGTATTTTAATCCAGACCAAAATCGGGGCAGGCTGGAAAAAATTCTTCTTCAGCTTTACCGATGAATCTGTCTGGGTGGTTAAATTTTGACATTTCAAAACGGTTAATCTTATAATTTCCAGAAGCCTTAAAAGGAGTGGTAGAGTGCATCCAATTTTATTTAAAATTGATGGCTTGACCATTTACACTTACGGAGTGATTATGGCTCTGGCTTTTCTCACCGGTTATTTTTATATGCTTTATCTTGCCCGGGTTAGCGGTCAGGAGGTGGGTTTTTATCAGGACCTGTTTTTCTGGGTGATGATTGTTGGAATTCTGGGTGCCAAACTTCTTTATATCATAGTTGAATGGCGTTCGGTATTTTCAGAGTTTTCTTTTGGCGGTTTTATCAATTGTCTTCGGGGAGGGCTGGTCTGGTATGGAGGGGTGGTGGCAAATCTGGTCTTTATTTATTTTTACTGTAAGAAGAAGAACACAAGCTTTGCCCTGGTAGCAGATACTCTTTCCAGCCCCAGTGCGGTAGGATTGGCAATGGGAAGATGGGGGTGTTTAATGGCAGGTTGTTGTTATGGCAAGCCCACCCATGTTCCCTGGGCAATTGTTTACCCGGACCATCCGATTCGCCATCCAATGGCAGGAATTCCGGTTCATCCTTCTCCGCTTTATGAATCTTTTGGAGTTTTTATTATTGCCTGGATTTTGTATCGGGTATTTCGGAAACAGGCAGGCAGGGGGATTTGTGCAATTTTATTATTTTTACTTTATGGGATTTTGCGTTTTTTCTTGGAATTTTTCCGGGGAGACCCGGAGCGGGGATTTGTGATTCCCGGGGTTCTTTCCACCAGTCAATTTATCAGTTTATTGGTTATTCCGATCGCCAGTTATCTGTTATATCGCCAGTTGAAAAAGCCTGCTTCTGAAAAGGCGGAGCTAAAAGCAAAGCAGGGGAAGTAAATCCGGGAGGAGGTAAATGGCTAAGAGATTAGTGGGAGCGGTTTTGATTTTATTTTTTCTTTCCGGGCTGGGCTGGGCAAAAGATTATCTGGAGCCTTATCCTTCACCTGAAGAGGTTTATCAACAGCTGGACGATTTTGCTCGCTGTTATCCGGAGCTGGTCAGTTTAAGAAAGTTTGGAGAGAGTGTGGAGGGGCGTCCATTATATGTCCTTGGAATTAAAGCGACAAAAGAAGACTTGCCCAAGGTATTGGTTACTGCGGGGATTCATGCCTGTGAATATATCGGGGTGAGTGTTGCTTTAGCATTTGCCCGGCATATCTTGGAGCAGGCAGAGGAGCCAGAGCTCAGGGGTTTACTGGAGAAGGTGGAGATAGATATTGCTCCCCTGCTCAATCCAGATGGTTATGCCCGGGTCTGGGAGAATAAAGGGAGGGGAGGAAAAATCGGCACCAGGAAAAACGCCCGGGGCGTGGATTTGAACCGGAATTTCCCGGTGGTGCCGGGAGCAAAAAGTTATCATCCTCTTTCCGGGAATCGCCGTCCTCACTCCAGCTATTATATGGGTCCTGAGCCTCTTTCAGAGCCGGAAAGCAGAGCAGTGGCAAAGCTGGTTGGCTCAGATGGATATTTCCTTGCCTTTAATCTTCATAGCGTTGCCGGCAAGGTGCTTTATCCTTTTGCCTATACCCGAAAGCCAGCTCCAGACAAAGAGCTTTTTGAGCAGATTGCCCGGGCGTTTTCTCAAAACCAGCTTCATTATCATTACCGGGTTCAGCAGTCCGCTCGCTGGTATCCAACCAAAGGTGACCTGGATGATTATTTATATCTCTGGTTCGGGATTGCTTCTTTTACTATAGAGGTGAGCACACCTTCCAGTAATTTGTTTGACCGGGGCTTGAGCTCTTTGCGGATTTTTTGGATTGCCAATCCCTATGAAAAATATCAATACTGGCTGGAGAACGATGTTGCTGGTTTTATTCCGGCAATTGAAAAAGCCTATCAATTGATGGGTGGAAAACCACTTCCTGCTCAGCTGGGGGAAAAATAAAACTGTGAGGCAAGTTTTATGCTTCGGATTTTTTTACCTGGTGAATTTTTTTCTTGACAAATTTTAGATGTTGGGCTATTATTTTTAGGCATAATTAAAAAGTTTTGGAGAGCCTAAAATGAGAATTTCAATCAAAAGCCTGCTGATAGTTATTTGGGGGCTGGGTGGGATTTGTTCGGTTCGGGGAGAGGTTTTTGGGGAGCTTAATCTGGGCTGGAACTTATATTTAAATCCACAGGGGAAATATCAACTGGTTTCTGCTCCCACTTCAGAAAATCCCTACAACTGGGAAGCTGAGGAACGAATTGATTACAATGCTTTTGAGCTGGGCTGGGCGATTCTGGGCTGGAGAGGAATGCTGAACAATAATTTTAAAGCAACCGTTAGTTTTATAGTAGAAGATGTGGAAGAGGCGGGGCTGAACTTTCAACTGGAGCGGGCATATCTGGAAAGGAGCTGGGGAGAGAATTTTTTTCTGGATTTTCAGGCTGGTTATTTTCTTACTTCCTGGATGGAATGGATAAGGGGATATCTCTGGGATTGGGACTGGCTGGCGCATCCGGTGGTGGAGGAGCTGGGCTTGGTTCCTTCCAGCCAGCTCGGGATTTTGGTGAATGGTGGATGGGGAAATGGAAAGGCAAAGCTGGGAGTAAAGTTAGCCGGTTTAACTGAGCCCCCTTTTGATTCCAATTATAATCGCTGGGAGCTGGGAATTTTTGGCACGGGTCATTTTTCTTCTTTAGGAGTTTATGGAGCCGGGAATTATTCTCAGAGGGGAAAGCCAGAAGAGGAGGGCTGGCAGGAGCTCTGGCAGGCAGGTGCTGGGGTGGAATATCAGGGGATTAAACTGGGAGGAGAGTATTTTCAGGGAAGAAGCTGGATTCCCGCAGGAGAGGTATATTTACTGGGGAATTTTCCGGAGGGAGTTTGGGAGTTTTTTGAGTTATACGGGAGAAATTTTATAAAAGGAGAGGAGATAGAATTCTGGGGCTGGAGTGGTTTTTTAACTATTCAGCCGGAGGAGGAGCTGGCAATGGTTTGGCGGTATGATTTTTTTGACCCGAGCAAAAGATTTGATGATGACCGGGAAAATCTATTTTTACTTTCCCTGCTCTGGCAGGCAAATGAAAGCTTTTGGTTTGGACTATCTTATCAGCGCCAGGATTTTCAGAGCCACAACCTGCCGGATTTAGACCAGGAAAAGGAGTTGGAACCTATAGAGACCCTTTCAGTTCGTGTTCTCGCCCAATTTCCGTAAAATATTAGTGTGAGGGAGCGAGAAAGAGAAAGGGGCTTTTTGGCTCTTTTTCTGATTTTAATTCTGGGCTTGGTTCTTTTCAGTTATTTCCCCAGTTTCCGGGCTGATTTTCAGTTTGATGACCTTGAGAGCATAGTAAACAATTCTTACATCAAGATAACCTCTCTGGATTTTAGGAGCCTGGCTCGGGCAGGCATTCAAGACCGGCTTCATAATCGCCCTCTGGGAAATTTGAGCTTTGCATTAAATTTTTATTTTGGAGGGCTTGAGCGGTTTGGATATCATCTGGTTAATTTTTTTCTGCTTCTGCTCAGCGGGCTGGGTGCGGGGCTTTTATTTTATGAGTTATTAAGGCAATTTGATCAGGAGAAAAAAAGTTCGGTTTTTGCTGGTCTGGTTCTGGCTTTGCTCTGGCTGGTTCATCCTTTGAATACTCAGGCAATCACTTACATTGTCCAACGGCACACTGCCCTGGCTGGGGGTTTTTTTCTCTGGAGCATTTACTTTTATCATATTGCCCGAACTCGCTCTCGCTATAAATGGATATTTTATTTTCTGGCAGGTTTTTCCGGCTTTCTTTCCCTGCTGAGTAAGGAAAGTGCTCTGGTGCTTCCTTTAATGCTTTTTGTTTATAAGATATTGGTTTTTGACCGGGGAGCGGTAAGCTTTAGGTCAAATTTAAAATGGCTGATTTTTTTATTCGGATTTTATTTTCTGGGAGCAGTGCTTGTTTTTCGGGGAGAGATGCTTTCCAAATGGTTAGAGGATTTTCAATCTCTGGGCATCAGCCCGCTGGAAAGATTTTTATCTCAGCCAATCATTCTCCTCTGGTATTTACTTCTTATTCTCTTTCCTTTCCCACAGTTTCTTTCTCTGGAGCATCAATTTTTTCTTTTTGACTCGGTGGGCGGATATATTTTTATGATTCTGGGATTTTTAATCGTAGGAGGCATAGTTACTCTGGCGGTTAGGTGGAGAAAGCGTTTTCCTCTGGCATCATTGGCAATTTTCTGGTATTTGGGCTCTCTTTTAGTAGAGGCACTTCCGCTACCGATTTCTCTTGCCAGTGAGCATCGGCTTTATCTAGCCAGCCTTTCAGTGCTTGGTGCGGGAGTGGGATTTTTGATTTTTAAATCTCAGCTAAGCTCCCGGGTTCTTAGTGCTTCCTTTGTCCTGATTGCTTTGTTCTGGGCAGGTTTTACCTATCAGCGGAATCTGGTCTGGGAAAGCAGGGAGAGGCTCTGGAAAGATACGGTGAGCAAAGCTCCTGGACTGGCTCGTCCCTGGAATAATTACTGCTCTGCTCTGGTGGAGAGAAGGAAATGTTTCCGGGCGGAACGAATTTGTGCCACGACCCTGGTTCTTTTTCCTGATTCTGCTCCTGCCTATACTGGTTTGGGAGTTTGTCTGGCAGAGCAGAATCAAATTCAGCAGGCAAAAGAAATGTTTAGGCAGGCAATAAGAAAAATGCCGGATTATGCCCCTGCGAATTTCAATCTGGGCTTGCTTCTTTTAAGAGAAGGGGATGTTTCTCAGGCAGAAGCCTATTTCCAAAAGGCAATGAAGGCAGGTAATATAAACTGCTGGTATTTTTACTGGCTGGGAGTGGCGGAGATAAAGCAGGGGAAAAAGGAAAAAGCAATTGAAACTTTTAAAAAGGCGCTGGAGCTTGAGCCCCGTTCCCAGAGGCTGGCAGATAAAATCGGGCAAATCCTTGGAGAAGAAAAGTTCTGTTCAGAGCTAAAAGGATTTTCCCGACAATTTCCTTTTTTAAAAATGGTTTTTGAGAGCTGGTGGCTCAGAGCCTGCAGGGGTTAGGTTTCTTTGAGTTCCAGGGGCTGGTCTTTTCGGTAAACCAGTCCCTGTCCCTGAGCAATTAACTCTCCGTTCTGATTATAAACCAGAAATTGATAGTTTCCGGTTCTTCGGGTAATGGCGATTTCTTTGGCTTCTGCGATAATTTTTTCTCCTTCTTGAGTTGGGCGGAGGAAATTAATGCTCACGCTCAGAGCCACCGCGCTGGTTCCGTGAGAATTACTGGCAAGCTCAAATGCTTCATCCAGCACAGAAAAAACTACCCCACCGTGCGTAATTCTATGAATATTGAGATGCTCCTGCTTAACCTCCAGCTCCACCCGGGCGTAGCCGGGCTTGACCTCCAGAGGTTTAAGCTTTAAAAACCGGGCATAATTTTCCTTGTTAACTGCCTGCTTGAGTTTTTCCGGGAAATCCTGGCTCATTTTTCACTCCTTTCCATTTCAATTTTTCACTCTTTTTCATTCCATAATTTAAAATTTTCCCGAAGCCACTGAGGAAGTTGCCGGAGATATTCCGCAAGCTCCAGCTCCTCCAGGGGCTTGTTGGCATAGGTTTTTAAAACTTGTAATTTAACCGGCGTAATTTTTAAAGGAAGAAAAACCACTTTTAAAATCGTGCCCAGATAAACTGGACCGATTTGAGGAATTCTAATTCCACTGAATTTATACATATTTAACCGGGGTTCGGGAACTAAAATGTTTACCTTCATTGGTTCTCCTCCTGCCCTCGGAGTGTAGATTTACAATAAACTTTTAGAAAAAGTCTGTCAATATTTTTAAAATTAAGTGGTTTTATTTTGTAATATCTCTTCCGCTTGTTTTACATTTTCAGGAGTGTTGATGTTAAAAAAAGATAAAAGCTTTGGGTCGTAGCGGAGGAGTTCTTGCTCGGTTATTTCTCGCACTCGCAGGCAGGGAAAGATTTCTACCGGACGCCTTTTGCCCTTTTTAATCAAATCTTCTAGAGGCTTGATGCAGGCGGGTGTATAGATAGTGTGAAGCGGTTCAAAAAGCCCTTTTGGGCGGGGCACAACCGCATCAAAATTATTCAGTAAGCTAACCTGATAGCAAATTAGCCGGGGATTTAAAAAAGGCATATCGCAGGCACAGATAAAAACCGGCTTTTTAAGATATTCCAGAGCGGTATAAATTCCGGAGATGGGTCCCTGGTCTGGGAAAATATCTTCAATCAGCTCTGCTCTTTTTTCCAGCTCAGGATTTTTCCTTCCCACTAAAATTATCCGGTCAAAAACCTGAGAAAGGCTCTCCAGCACCCGGTCAATTAAGGGCTTTCCTCCCAGAGGGAGCAGGGATTTTTCTTTTCCCAGCCGGCGGGACTTTCCTCCCACTAAAACCGCAGAGCAAACCTCAGAAATTAAATTAGGAGCTGTGTTCATTTAACAGCGACAAACACTCAAGCGACTTTTTTCCATTCCGCCTGGCTCACTGGTTCTCCTGCTTCTGGCTCTCCATACCATTTTTCTTTTGGTGGTTTCCATTTAATCATCTGGGGATTTTGATGGAGCTTAATTGCCCATTTAATCAGGTTGAGTGCTCCGGGCATTAAATTGGCAATCTCTCGCTCCAGATAATAAACATTATAGGTCCAGAAAATCGGAGAAATTGTGTGGTTTCTGGGAATAAGGGCTCGCTGGGTTGCTCTTTTGCCGATTTCTATGGTCAGGGGCAGGATTCCGTAGCGGTGATAGATGTAATCGTCCAGGGCGCCGATGGTGGGATATAAATCGATCTCCGGATGAACTTTATATTTATCAAACTGAAGCGCCTGATATTCTTTTGCCATCTTTTCAAACAGCTCATCATCCGGGGTGCGGTCAGGAAAAGTTCCCGGCGGATACATAATCATTCCGCCAGTGGTGTGGTAGTTCATTGAGATGATAAAGTTATGTTTTTCTATAAATTTAATCAGAGCTTTGGTTTCCAGTTCGCTTAAGGGCTCGGGTCCCCGATAAGTTGGCATCCATTTATGCTTGGAGCCAGCAGAATCCTTCAGCCGGTCAGGAGCATCCGGCGGATAAGGAAAATTTCGGTTCAGGTCAATTTTGTTTTTATTTTTTCGGATAAAGCCGGTGATACCATATTTTGCCTGCATCCGGCTCGCTTTATAATTTCCATCTGGATTTAAAACCGGGATAACATAAACATCTGTATTGTCCAGAAGATAGGTGATATAACAATCCGAGCCATAGTTTTCCAGCAGTTTTTTGAGCAGTGCCATACAGAATTCTGCTCCTGCCAGCTCCTGGGCGTGAATATTGGCAGAGAAAAGTATCTCTGGCTTATTGCCTGCGCCAGTGGAGATTTTTACTGCCCGAAGCTCTCTTCCCTCCACGCTCTTACCGTAAACCTGAATCTCCACCAGCTCAGGATATTTTTGAGCCAGCTCATCCATTTGAGCATAAAGCTCCTCCAGGGTGTGGTAGGGTCGGAGCCGGCGGTTTTTATCTTTTCTTCGGGCTTGCCTTTCTTTTTTCTTTTCTTCTTTTCTCTTTTTCTTTAGCTCCTTTTGATATTTTTTAATTTCCGGGTCGAGCCGGGCAGAAGATTTTTCTGGAACAAGTCCGATTCCGAGAAGAAAAAAGCCTGCTAAAACTATCCCCAGAACCCTTTTCATTTTTTTGCCTCCTTTTTCAGGATTTTTACCATTGCTACCTCGGGGCAGGTAAGGGGAGAGGTATATTTAGTGCATTTGAAACAGCCCAGATAAATCTTGGGATAAAGCTTTTTCTTGCTCACCCTTCGGAAGCCAAATTTTTTGAAAAACTCCGGATAAAAAGTAAGCACCAGAATCCGGTCCGGATGGTATTGCTTTAACTTTTCCAGCATTTCCTGAAGGAGCAGGGAGCCGATGCCTTTATTTTGGTCTTTTTTCCGCACCGAGAAGCTAACAATTTCCAAAATGCGTTCATCTTCCAGTTCCAGGGAAGGAAGCACCTGCCAGCTGATTACCCCTTTGATTTCTCCGGCTTCTTCATAAACCAAAAACCGGTCAAAATTCTGCAGTATTTCCGGGATTGAACGGGGAAGAACTTCATCTGGATTCTCCCGAATTACCTGATATATTTGGGCAATCTCATCCAGCCGGGCAGGACGAACCTTACCATTCAGAGATTTTTTCATTTGGCTTGAAATTTATCGCTTGGGGAAAAAAATGTCAAATTGGGATTTTTTCTTTGATTTTTTCCAGAGTCTTTTGGGCAAGGTGCATTGCTTCTTGGGCATCATTTTGGTCAAAGAATTTAGCAGGAGCCATTTGCAGGGCATTGGGGTAGCGAGCTTCAATGTAGTA
>CAZKMM010000032.1:0-20454 GCA_964553915.1 uncultured bacterium | reverse complement strand
TGCATCAACACCGAGGAAAAAGGAGGGGCGAGCTTTGGCTTGGGCTCATTATTTAAGATGCAATCTGGCAGGAAAGGTTTCCAAAATTGTCAGTCTCTCATCAGATAACTACTTGAAAAATAAATAAAATTTCCTTAAAACGAGGCTAAAAAACAGGGGGCTATCTCATCTCCCTGAGATAACCCCCAGATGAAAGGGTTTGGACGGCTATTATTATAGATGCTCTTTAGAGAAAAAAGTTCCCCCTTTGGGTTGGAAAAAATTTTTCAAGAATAAGTAAAATAAGAAAAGTTTAAATTGTGCTTTCCAGGAGCCTTTCCACGCTCTCCCGATTTACCGCTCCCACCAGATTTGCCACTACTGTTCCGTTCTTAAAGACAAAGATACTGGGAAGGGAACGAACCCCGAACTGGGCAGGAATTTTAGGATTCTCCTCAACATTGAGTTTGGCAAATTTTACCCGTCCCTGATAGCTTTTTTCAAGTTCCTCCAAAATCGGATTTAATGCCTTACAAGGAGCACACCAGGGAGCCCAGAAATCCACAATCACCGGCACCTCACTTTTCAGAACCAGCTCTTCAAAATCCTTATCCTGATTAACCACCTCAGCCATTTGCCCCTCCTTTTAATTTAATTTATCAACAAATTGTGGGACATTTAAAAATCTACCGCTAAATTTTGGGTTTGTCAAGCAAAAAATCGGCTGGGGATAAATTTTTAAAAATTATCAAAATGTTATTTGAGATAAAAATTTTTTTCAACAGGTTTTCCACACCTGAAAAATAAAAATAAAAGAAGCGGTTTATCTATTAAGTATTTGATTTTATTGAGAATTATGGGGAACTAAAAATCATAAATTTTGCCCTTTTTGTGCCTCTGTTCCCTCTTCCAGGTAATAAATCCCGGAATATCGCTTCTTTATACGATATTCTGCCAGATACTGGCAGATTTTCGCCTCTTTTGGGGGAATATCTTTGCGAAAAAGCATTATTCCTGCCCAGTGGGTTATTTTCATAATATTACCCAGAGCGGTGGAAACCTTATCAAAGCTATTCTGGTCAAAGGGTTTAGCAGATTTTTCATAATCTGGCTTTAGAGCCAGAGGGGAGTTTATAATAACTATTCCGGATTCATTTATCCTTAAAATCTCTTTGAGGATTTGTTTGGGCTTTATCCGGGTTTTTATTTCCGGGGCTGGTTCAAAGAGATTATTCACAGGATATTGCATAATCGGCAGATTTTGTTGTTCCAGGACCAAACAAAACTGGCTAAGGAAATGATTGATTTTGGAGCTCCTGCCCACCACTGCCCAAAGCTCCCCTGCTCGGATTAAATTATCATCCAGGGGTAGAACAAACCGTCTTTTCTGGTGCTTTTTCCTGAAATACTCTGTAAAGTCAATTATTTTCCCCATAATTTCCCTCCCTCAGGATTTCAGGATTAGTTTAAAAGATGCTTTTGTCAGAACTGGTCAAAAATCTAAATTTGACAAGAGAAAAAAATTGAGAATAAAATAATTTATAATGCGGAGGAAGGTTTTTATTATCCTTTTGGGCGAAGCTTTTTTGCTTTTAGGATTATTTGGTTTATTCCAGCTTCAAAAGGCTCAAGAAAAAGGTGAGCTCATCCTTCGCTCCAATATGGTGGCACTTTTTTATGCCCGTCCCGGATATGTTTATGATAAATCTTACCGGCAGGAATTTTATGATTTTGGTTATCCGGGTTTGCGGGCGGTTTTTAAAAATCCCTTTTTAATCCGGGGTGGATATTCTTTTCAACAAGCCAATTTAAGCGAATTTTCTCTTCTTTTAAAAAAAGATATAGAAAAATCCTCCGACCCTCATTTAAAACACGCTTTTTATTATCCCAGAGCTAATCGGGTGCAGGAGTATGACCAAATTCTGGCAGTCAATCTTCCTCTTTTTAAGCCGGGAGAAACCACTCCTTATGGAATGATTCGGATTGAGCATAATCTCAAAAACTTTTCCCGGGATGTATTTTTTAAAAACTTTTTAAGCTACCTTTTAATTGCCCTTTTTTATAATGCCTTTTTAATCGCAATTCTCCTCTGGCTCCGAAAACCCAAACAAACCGTGGTTTATCTGGAACGGGGCTATTTAAAAGAGCATGCTCTGGGAGCCTTAAAGCTTCATTATAAAATTCTGGGGCAGATCATTGAAGACCATGAAAAAGAAAAAGAGGAACTAAAAAAAGAAAAGCCCCTGAAATTTAAAATCATTCCAGGAGAGCAAAACTCTAAAGATGAATAACCAGAAAAAGAAAAAAGAAAAAATTTTAATTGCGGATGATATGGATACTTTTCTTCGCCTGGAAAAGATGCTTTTGGAACATTCCGGATATGAGATTATTATGGCAAAATCCGGCACCGAGGCTTTAAAAAAAACTCAGAGCGAAAAACCCAGCCTGGTTTTTCTGGACCTGGTAATGCCGGATATGAGCGGAGATGCGGTCTGTCGGTTTATCAAGACCAATAAATCCCTTCAGCATATTCCAGTGATAATGGTAACCACCCGCAGTGATGAAGAGTCAGTGGAAAGATGTCGCCAGGCAGGATGTGATGATTATCTGACCAAACCCATCACCAAAAAAGACCTTTTTGAAAAAATAGAAAAATTCTTAAAAATAGAACGCAGAAAGCACCCCCGGGCACCGCTTCGGGTTCGTGCTTCCTGCATAGAGGGGGAACGAATTTATCAAAAATATACCCTGAATATCAGTGAGGGCGGAATCTTCATTGAAACCGATGACCCCTTCCCTCTGGCAACAGAGCTGGAGATGAATATTCCTCTCCCCTTACCGGAGCCAAGCGTGACTGTTAAAGGAATGGTGGTGAGAACGGTTCCGAAAAAAGAAGCAGATGAATCCCATCCTCCAGGAATGGGGGTTAAATTTTTAAATTTAAAACCTGAAGACGCGGAAAAAATCCGAAAATATATTGAAAGCACCTGAGCTTTTTTGACCTCGCTTGCCAAAAATAATTCATCCTTTAAATTAAAACCAATGCCAACAAAGACGAAAATTATTGCCACCCTGGGACCTGCCACTGATAATGAGAAAATTCTCCAGGCAATGATTGAAGCCGGGAGCAGTTTATTTCGGCTCAATTTCAGTCATGGCACCTATCAGGAGCATCAAACCCGAATTGAGCTGATTCGGAAATATGAAAAGAGGCTGGGCAAAAATCTTGCTATTATTCAGGATTTAAGCGGTCCCAAAATCCGGCTGGGCAAACTCTTTTCCGAACCTATGGAATTGAAAACCGGGGAAGTGGTAAAATTATTCCCCGGGAAAAAATCCCCTTCCCAGGATTTAATTCCAGTTAACTATCCCCGGCTCTGTCAGGATTTGAAAAAACAGGATACTCTCCTGCTGGGAGACGGAGATATTGAGCTCAGGGTTTTGGAAACCAATGGGGAAAAAGTCTTCTGTAAGGTAATTGTCGGAGGAAAAGTAGGCTCTAAAAAAGGGATTAACCTTCCCAGCGAAAGGTTAAGTCTTTCGGTTCTCACCCCCAAAGACCGGAAAGACCTGAAATTTGGAATTCAAGCCGGGGTGGATTTCATTGCTCTTTCTTTTGTCCGCAAGCCAGAGGAGATTGTCCGGGTTAAAAAGCTTCTCCATCGGGAAAAAGTGGAAATCCCGGTTATTGCCAAAATAGAGACTCCTCAGGCGGTTAAAAACATTGAGCAGATTATCCGGGTTTCAGATGCAATTATGGTGGCACGGGGGGATTTAGGGGTAGAGCTTCCCCTCCCGGAAATTCCGATTATCCAGAAAAGAATTATCCGACTTGCCAATATTTATGCCCGTCCGGTTATCACTGCCACCCAGATGCTCCGCTCTATGGTGGAAAGCAAAAGACCCACCCGGGCAGAGGTCACGGATGTGGCAAATGCGATTTTTGATGGCACCGATGCTCTGATGCTTTCCGAAGAAACCGCCATTGGCAGATACCCGGTTGAAACCATTAAAATGATGAAGAAGGTGGCTCTTCAGGCAGAGAAAAACTGGCAGAGCTTGGCATTGGAGGTTCGGCAATTTCCTCCTGCTCATTCCATTCCCGAGGCGATCAGTGCCTCCGCAGTGCAGATGGCAGGAGAGATGAAGGCAAAAGCAATCATCACTCCGACCAGAAGCGGATACACCACCAGATTAATAAGCAGATTTCGTCCTGGCTGTCCGATTCTTGCCATCACTCCGAAAAAAGAAACCTTAAAACAACTGGCTCTGGTCTGGGGAGCGAGTCCGGTTCTGGCAGAAGACCTGGAGGAATCCCCCCGGCTTTTAGAATATGCTTCTCAACTGGCAAAAAGGCATCTTAAATTAAAAAAAGGCGACCTGGTGGTTATCACTGCCGGGCTTCCCATAGAAAAGCCGGGCATTACCAATCTGGTCAAGCTGGAAAAAATCTCTTAACCGCTTGCTAAACTGAAGAAAATGGTTATATAAATTGAGATAAATTCTAAAAAGGAGGTAGAAGATGAAAGTAAAGCCTTTGCGAGACCGGGTGCTGGTAAAAAGAATTGAGGAAGAGGAAAAGACCGAATCTGGAATCATCATTCCGGACACTGCCAAAGAAAGACCCCAGACAGGCATTGTGGTTGCGGTGGGTCAGGGAAAGGTTTTAAAAGACGGAAAGGTAATGCCCTTGGATGTCAAGGTGGGCGATAAAGTGCTATTTCCCAAATATGCAGGAACAGACATTAAAATTAAAGGCGAGGAACATTTGATTATGAGCGAAGATGAAATCCTGGGAGTGGTGGAAGAGGAAAAAGAGAAAAAATCTAAATCAAAAAAGAAATAAAAAAGAAAAATAATTTCAACGAATATATCCCACTGCTTTTAATCTCTCCTCCTGTTCTTTTCTTTCCAAAGCGGTTGGGGGTTTGAGTTTTAATTGGTTGCGAAGAGTTTGGTTCTGCTTGAGCCAGTTAAAGAGGATTTTTTCCCATTCCTGGCAAAGCGGGTCAGTTTCCTGGTAAATGTTATTCTCTTCTTTAGGGTCTTTCTCCAGGTCAAAAAACCATCTCCTGCCGGTATGAAATCCAATAATTAATTTCTTTCTGTCCTTGAGAACCATCCGCATATCTTCTGGACGACGGCTCCCCCCTGCAAAAATAATTCTTTCCTCTCCCTCCCCTTTATTCCATAAAGGCTCAAATACCTTTCCCTGCCAGAGAGGATTGGGAGGAATTCCCAGAATTTTGCAGAGGGTGGGCAGGAGGTCCAAAGCCATTATTGGCTGGTTAATAATTCGGGGAGCAAACCCGGCTCCCCAGATAATTAAAGGAATATGAATCAGCTCCTGATGCAAACTATGACCGTGCCCCCATTGGTAATGGTCCCAGAATTCCTCCCCATGGTCAGCGGTAAAAATCACAAGTGTGTTTTTCTCCAGTCCTTGCTCTTTGAGATAATCAAGAAGCTCCTTAATCTTTTCATCTAAATAACGAACCTGTGCCAAATAAAGCTGGTGGATATATTCCTTATCTTTCTCTTGGAGAAAAATATAGCCAAGCTTAACTTCTAACTCCGGGGGATGGGTCCAGTCCTCAGGAATATGAAACGGGTCATTGGGAGTGAAAGGGGGACGAAGAAAACCATCATATTTTATCTCTTTCAAATATTTTGCCGGAGGATTATACGGCTCATGAGGATTCATATAATGGAGGTAAAGGAAAAAAGGCTCTTTTCTATTTTTTAAGATTTTCAGAGCCTGCTCGGTCACGATTCTGGTGGTATCAGGAAGATAATCCTTCTTTAAAAAACGGAGAATTAAATAATGGGCTTTTACTACCGCGGGATGGAACAAGAGCTTCTGAAGACGAAAGCGATTACGAAAAGCCTTAACCCGGTCATACCCCTGAAGAATACCGCTGGAGTCTGCCAGCAGATAGTTTGCCAGCACCACATAGGTATGATAACCATAGCTTTTTAATCGCTCGGAGATAAATTCTATTCTCTCATCTGCCTGATAGGGCTTTCCGAACTGAAAAACCGAAGGATAAAAAGAACTGAGCATACTGAGCATACTGGGCAAAGTCCAGGGCGCCTGAGAATATGCCTGTTTGAACAGGATTCCCTCCCGTGCCAGCCGGTCAAGGGTAGGGGTCTTATTCTCTCCACCATAAATCCCTAAAGCATCTGCCCGACAGGCATCCGCGATAATCCAGATGATATTCAAAGGATTTTTTGCCCTGCCTAACTCCGGGTATTCCGGCTTTCTTTCCAGAAACCAGAAAGGAAAACTTGCCAGAACCAGAAAATAAATTAAATACCCTCCCAGCACCAGCCTTGAATAGCGATGAAAAACCAGCCAGTTCAAAAATAAACTAATCCAGAAAATCCCCCCGGCAAGTAAAACCATTAACAGCTTTCCTTTAAAGGAAAGAGAAAGCCCAATAATCCAGCCCCCGGCAAATAATCCACTTAAAAGCAGGGAGGAAAATAAGCTCCAGCCCGCGTTTAATCCTCCTCCCAAAATCCTTGTGATATATTTATTCCAGATAAATCTCGCTCCTGCCCCGCAGATTATTCCTATAAAACCAAAAAGAATAAAATCTAAAAAAAGCTTCCAGGTAGTTCTGGGAGGAGCAAATGCCTGCAGGAAAAATAAGGTAAAGACCCCGAAAATTACCCCAACAATTAATCCCTCATCCTTTTCCTCTTTTCCAGTGCGGGAAAATAAAATCCAGAAAAAGCCCAAGCCCAAGCCCAGAACCAGATATAAAATTCTTCCGGTATAAAACCCTTTCAGGAATATCCAAAAACCATCAGAACGAACCGAATATATCAGATAAAAAATCCCGCTCAGCCAGTCTATCATTCCCACCAAACTGGAAATCAAAAGACAAAAAATTAAGGTCTTTAACCGCTTCATTGGAAACAATTATAACAAAATGCTCGCTTCTGACCAAATTTTTTTCTTGAAAAAATTTTCTGGCTGGGGTATAAGATTCTAAAAGTTTAAAAGGAGAGCACTAATGGTTTATGAAACTCGCCCCTGGAGCAAGGTCTATGAAAAAGACGGGTTCCCTTCTTCCCTGGCTCCATATCCGGAGATTCCCCTTTTCAAATTTTTAGATGATTCTGCCCGGCAATTTCCAGAGCGTCCTGCCTGCACCTTTCTTGGTCAGCAGTATACTTATCAAGAGATTAAATATCAGACTGACTGCTTTGCCCGGGCTCTCTGGGAGCTGGGAGTAAGAAAAGGCGATATGGTCGCTACCATTCTTCCTAACAGCCCCCAGTTCATCATTGCGGATTATGGAATTTTAAAATGCGGAGCCACCAATGTTCCCTGCTCCCTGCTCCATACCGAGCGAGATTTGGAATATGAGCTGGGAGAAGCTGGAGTAAAAACCATCATCTGTCTTGATACTCATCTGGAGCTGGTAAAAAGAGTGGGAGAAAAAGTCGGGATTAAGAATATCATCATCACCAATCTTCAGGACTATGCGGAAAAAGAAATTCTCCCTCATCCGGTTCCCGGCACCTATCAATTTCGGGACTTAATCGCGGAAAACGAGCCTCATCCCCCGGAGGTAGAAATCAACCCCAGGGAAGATTTAGCAGAGGTTCCTTTTACCGGCGGAGCTACCGGACTTCCCAAAGGGGTGATGCTCACCCATTATAACCTTACCTGTAATGTGATTCAGACCTATGGCTTGATGAAGCAGATGGATATTGGCTTTTTAATTGTCGGCTATGCTTCTGTGCTTCTTGCCCTTCCTTTCTTCCATCAATACGGACACTGGGCAATGCACTGCGCGGTTTATATGTCCTGGAATATGCTTTTAGTGCCGGACCCCAGAGATGTGGATATGATGGCAGAGCTGATGAAAAAATATCGTCCTCTTTACAACATTGCGGTTCCCACCCAGTTTATGAAACTGCTCAATAAAATTGATGAAAAGGTCGGGACCATCAGCGCCTCTGGCTCCGCCGCCCTCCCGCCAGAAGTGGCAGATAAATTTGAAGAAAAAGCCGGGGGACCAGTAGATGAAGGTTATGGACTTACCGAATGCTCCCCGGTTAGCCATATCAATCTCGGAGGTATGACCAGCCTCTTCAAGCGAGATGATGAAATGGCTAAACTTCCTCCCTGGGTGCTGGAGGTTATAAGAATGGTTCAGAAAATAGTTGGAGGTGAAAGGCTGATTAAAGGATTTACCCGTCTTATCCCCCTCCTTAAAGAGCAGGCGAAAAAAAGAGCTCAAAAAACCGGTCTGGCTCCGAAAAAGAGAGGAAGCATTGGCGTGCCTATTCCTGATACTGATGTAAAAATTGTAGATGAGGACGGAAACGAAGTCCCGGTCGGAGAAACCGGGGAGATGTGGATTAAAGGACCACAGGTGATGAAAGGCTACTGGCCCGAGCCAGGCAAAGGCTTAATTGACGGCTGGCTTCCCACCGGCGACATCGCCAGGATGGATGAGGAGGGATATTTTTACATTGTTGACCGGGTTAAGGATATGATAAATGTCAGCGGTTATAAGGTGTATTCCCGGATTATAGATGATGTCTTGTATCAGATTCCCGGGGTGGAGATGGCTTGTGCGATTGGAATTCCTGACCCGGAGCGTCCCGGCAGTGAGCGAATCAAAGTTTTCATCAAGCCCCGACCAGAATACAAAGATAAATTAAGTGAAGAACAAATCATTGAGCATTGCAGAAAAAATCTCCCTCCCTACGCGGTGCCCAAAATGGTGGAATTCAGAGATGACCTCCCGTTAACGGTCACAGAAAAAATCTTCAAGCGAAAGCTCAGGGAAGAGGAAATAGAAAAAATGAAAAAAGCTGGAATCTTTAAATAGAGCTGACTTCTCGCTTGGTAAAAAATAAAATTTCCCCACTTCCCTATTTCTGGCAATCCGCTTATAATCTTTTTAAAGCCGGCTCAATGAAAGGAGGAAAAAAATGTCCAGCGAAGCCAAACAGGTCACCTTGCAAATTCAGATTGATGAGCAGACCGCAACCGGAATTTATTCCAATATGGCTGTGGTTCAACATTCCAGCAGTGAGTTCATTTTTGATTTTATCTTTATCAGTCCGGGTCAGCCCACTGCAAAGGTCCGTGCCCGAATTATTATGGCTCCGGAACACTGCAAAAGATTTTATAAAGCTTTAGGAGAAAATCTGGCACATTATGAAAATCGGTTCGGGGAAATAAAACTTCCTGAGCTTTCTTCAGAATTCAAACCCCCGGTTCAGTGATTTAGATATGAGCAATCTGAAGCTCGCTGGTAAGCTTTTGAAAAGCTGGCTTTTTCCCTATCAGCCTGCTTATCTAATTTTTTTTGTCACTTATAAATGCAATGCCCGTTGTCAGACCTGTTTTTTCTGGAAAGAAATGGAGTCCAGTTCGGTTTTGGAGCTGAGCCCGCAAGAAACCGAAAAAATTGCCCAGCACCTGCCCGGCTTGGTTCAGCTCACTCTTTCCGGCGGAGAGCCTTTCTTACGAGAAGACCTGATTGAGCTGATTTCTCCGATTATTGCCCGCTCCCAGCCCGCTTTTGTCTCCATCCCCACCAATGCCACTCTACCGAAAAAAATCGCCGATTTTACCCAAATTTTATGTGAGAAATTTCCTCAAACCATCTTTACCATTGAGCTGAGCATTGATGGTCTGGGAGAAAGGCATAATCAGACTCGGGGCATTGCCAATGGATTTGAGCTGGCTTTAAAAACCTATCAGGAGCTAAAAACCCTCCGGTCAAAATATTCCAATTTAAGAATCGCTACCATCACGGTTTTAAGTCCTTTGAATCAGGGGGAGATTTTTCCTCTTCTGCAATACCTCAGGAAGCTGGCTCCGGACCGGATGGAGGTAAATCTCCTTCGGGGAATCCCCCGGGATAAAAACCTATCTCTGGTTTCACTGGAAAAATTTCAAGAGGTAGCTCTCTGGCTGGAAGAAAATTTGCCACCTGCCAAAACCTTAGCCGACCGACTAAGAGCAGAAGTTTCCCGGCAAAAACGGAAAATGATTATTCAGGCTTTAAAAGAGAAAAAAATGCCCCTTCCCTGCCAGGCAGGGAAAAAGCTGATGGTCCTTTATCCGGATGGCTCGGTTTTTCCCTGCGAGATGAAGGAAGAGCTTTCCAAAAACCTTTCTGAAATTTCTCTGGGAAATCTGAGAGAGTTTAATTATGACCTCAGCCAGCTTTTAAAAAACCCCCGGGCAAAATCCCTTCTCTCTCAACTAGAAAAAGCAAAGTGCTTTTGCTCTTATGAATGTGCTCATCTGGCGAATCTGGTTTTCAGCCCCCGGACAATGCTGAAGATATTTTTAAGAGCCAGCCTCAGATTTTCTTGAGCAGGCTTTTTCTCCAGCGGGTTTTATTTGCCTGTTCCAGATAAATGCTCACCAGAGCCTGAATCTGCTCCGGGGTCAATTTTAATCTCCGATTATGAAGAAGATGCCTGAGGGTTTGTGCCACTCTTCTCTGGCTCACCGCTCTCCAGAAAAACACATTATCAAAATCAAAATAATAAAATTGATATTTATCATCCTCTTTTTTGACCAGAAGATTTTTATCAGTATCCTGACTATAAACCCGTGCCTGATGAAGCTGTGCCAGGCTCTCCATCAACTGAACCAGAAAATTCCATAATTCCTCAGGCTGGTCTCCGAGCATCTCCAGCATCTCCCGATAGGAATAAGCTGGCTCCAAATCCTGTAAAATCAAAACACTCTCCAGAGCAATCCCTCCCCGGCATTCTTCTATCAAAACCAGAGGCTTGGGAACTAAAATCCCCTTGTCCACAAGATAAACCAGGGTGTTAAAATTCCGCATCCCCTCAGATTGATAGGCAAGATTTTCTAAAAGGTGAAAAAACCGGTGCTGATAAGAATAATACTTTACCCGAAAGCGCTCCCCAAAAACCTCTATCTTTATCTGGCTGAGAAACTTTCTCTTTTTAATTCCTGCCAGCTCTTTTTCTATTTCTTTCCGCTTTTTTTCCCATTCGCTTAAAGCCAAAAACCCCCATTCCCTGGGATAAAGATGAGAGAGCCGAACCAAGAACTTGCTCTGTGCCTCTTGATACACCCAGAGCCGGGCTCGGTCTTGAAAATAGCCCTTGATTCGCAGAAAAAGATTTTTTCTTTTTTCCTGCATTGAGGAGGTTAATAAATCGCCATTGAGCAAAAACTTACCGCACTTTTGGTGCTCATATCATACCAGACCGACCATTTTAAAAGCTCTGCCCTGGCAGGCTCCAGAAGTTTAAAACTCGTGTAAATCGGAGCCAGCCCGCAGATTTTCCGTCGGTCTTTAATCCGGGCAATCTCCTGAAAAAATCCCTCCGCATCTCCTTGAAGGAGATGATTGAGCATTTTCTGGTCATCTTCTTTAATCTCTTCCTCCCGAATCGGAGCATAAAGCTCCCGGTCGCCGTAGCGGGGTCCCAGATGGGCTAAATCGGCACTGGCAATTATGCAGAGTTTTTTATCATATTCCGCTATCACTTCTTTCAGGGCATTTAAATAATCTGAAAAAAGCGGGTCATCTTTCGGGCTGATTCCCAGTTCAAGAAATATCTGAAAGCTTCCCAGCAGAGCCGGAACAATCTTAAACTCCCGCTTTCCTTCCAGAAGATGCTGAAGGAAAATCACCTGAAGCTCCACCGAATGCTCCCGTCGGTGAGAAAAATCTCCCAGCTGAGATTTCTTTTTCATCTTTGCCCGAACCTTCTGGATGAAATCCCGCTCTGTCTCAGCAATGCCTAAGGGGGTTTGAAAATCTTTTTCGCAAAAAACCAGCAGGTCTTCAGTCTGAAAATGTCCGGTGCCCAGAATTAAAAAAACCTCTGCCTGACTCTGCTCATAAAGGGATTTATATGCCCGGGCATAAACCGAGCCATTATCCTTTAGCTCAATATGCGGGGCAACAATCCCTCGCAACTTATCTGACTGATTTTCTCCTACCTGTCCGGGTCCTTCCGGAGAGGTATAAAATTCATCCAGAAATTTTTTTAATTCTTCTTTTTCTCCGGGATAGCTGGTTCCAGCAAGAACAGGCGGACGGACTTTTAATTCACTCCATTCTTTTTTAAGCTGGGCAATGTGGTTTCTAAATCGCTCTGAATCCAGCAAAAGATGGCTATCCAGGTCCTGGGCAATCTTCTCAATAAAATCACTCATTACCAGCTCGCCTATTTCCCGCATCAATTTTTCCTGAATGTCTCTGACCGTATGCATTCCATCAAAATACTGAATGATAGGAGCAATTTCCGCCGGGAAAAAGACCAGCTCCTCACACCAGCGCTCCGGGTCCTGGAAAAGAATCATCTTCCTTCCCGCATATTCCACGGGAAGAGCAATTAAATTACTTCTTAATTTGGGTCTTTGTTCCATTGGTCAGAAAAGGATAGAGGAAAATCCTTCCAGATTCAAACTATTCATCTACAATTTTCACAGGCACTGATACCTGATTTTTTAGTTCCGCGACCGCACTGCCAAACAAGAACCGGCTTAAATTAGAACGACGCCGACGGGTAACAAGAATATAATTCACCTGTTCCTGATTGATAAAGTCCAGCGCCTGGTTAAGAAAATCTCCCCGGCGAATCTCTGCCCGAAAAGGAATTTGATGCTTCTCTGCTTCTTTTTTAATCTCCTCTATTTTCTCTTTTCCCCAGCGTTCATATTCTTTGAGCAGAGCCAGATAAAAATCCTCGCTCGGCTTCCCTCCCAGCCAGCCTTCTTCAGTCATCTGCTTAACAATACTTTTCGGAAGCTCCAGATCCAGAACATAAAGACAGACCAGCTCCGCATTTTTTTTCCGGGCATATTCTATTGCCCGTTCAATACTTCTGGGAGATTTTCTGGTAGTGGAGATAATTAAAAGCACCTTTTCTCTTTTCTCCTTACCCATTTCTTCCTCCTAAAATCCCAACCCGAGCCATCTCCAGTAAATCCAGGCAGAAAGCAAAAAGAAAATTAAGGTGGGAATATTAACCAGCAAACCGGCCCGGGCAGAATCCCGAATCCGGTAATAACCACTGCTGAAAGCAATCGCATTTGCCGGGGTGCCCACTGGAAGCATAAAAGCCAAACCCGAAGGAATGGTGACCAAGAGCATTATCACTTTTGGGTCAAAACCTATTTTAGCACCAATCCCTATCCCAACCGGCACCAGCAAAGCTACCACCGCAGAATTGCTTACCAGCTCAGTTAAAAATATAGCCAGAGTCGGAAGAAATATTACCAGAATGCTCGGCTGGGAGCCCAGAATAGATAAAGACCTCTCAGCCAGCCATTCCAGAGCCTGGGTTTTGCTCATTGCCAGCCCCAGAGAAATCGCCCCGCCATAAAGCAAAAACACTCCCCAGTTGACATCCTCTTCCACTTCCTTCCAGACCAGCAGTTTACAGACAAAGCCCGCTACCACTCCTGCCAGAGCAATGATTGCCAGACCGAGCTTATGCCCAAAGGCAACCCAGGCAAAAATCACCAGCACCATTAAAATCCCCATTGCCAGCTCCCGCCGGCTAATTCTTCCCTGCTTTTTAATCTTTTCTTCTAAAAGTTCTTTTGCCGGCAGAACAGAATCTATTTCTGGAGGAAAAAAAAGCATAATCGCTAAACCGGCAAAAAATAACCCAAAAATTACTGTGGGCAGGGCACAAAGCGAATAAGTTAAAAAGCTGATTTTTTCGCCAGTGGTCTCAGAAAGAATTGCTAAAGCCAGAGGGGCTCTTGCCCCTCCCAGATAGGTGCCAATCCCCCCAAGAACACATCCCCAAGCCATAGAAAGAAAAAGGGCTTTTCCCATCCGACTCTGTCCCGGCTCTAATCTCAGTGCCCCGCTAATCTCTGCAATAATCGGAAAAAACATCGCCGCCACCGCATGTTCAGTGATGAAAAGAGAACTAAGGGCAGGAAAGAGCAAGGTGGCTAAAACCAATCTTCTCGGAGTTTTTCCAAACCGGCGAAGAAAAAGCAGGGCAATCCGCTGGCTCAAGCCACTGCGGAGCAATCCGCTGGAAAGAATAAAAGCTCCTAGAATAAAAAACACCGCCTGATTCCCAAACAAGGCAAATGTTTCCTTGGCGTGTAGAATCCCGAGGAGAGGAAAAAGGAGAATTGCCAGCAAGCCAGTAATCATCAGAGGAAGCACATCAAACAGCCAGTAAATTGCACAGAGGGAAAAAATAGCCAGAGATTTTTTCCCTTCCTCACTTAATCCTTCTGGAGTTGGGAAGAAATAGATAAAGAAAAATATTCCCAGCCCCATGAGCAGGAAGATGATATTCCTTTGATTTCTCAGCAGGTCGCGCAATTTAATCTACCTGCATCTTTTCAAGAATTTACTCTTCCATTCCCAGGGAAAACATTCTCTCCAGGTCATAACGGGAATAGGTTTCAAATGCGATCAGGGTGGTGCTTTTTTCAATCCCTTCCAGCTTGAGCATCTTTTTGGTCACCAAGTCTGCCAGCTCCTGATTCTCCTTCACCCGGATAATTGCAACAATATCATAAGGACCTGCCACTGAATACACCTCGGTAACCCCGGGGAAATTAACCAGTGCCTCAGTGGTTTCTGGAATTTTATCTCTCCGAGCATTGATTAAAATGATTGCGGTAACCATTTTTATTCCTCCTTTTTTACCAGTTCCTTTGCACAATCCGATGAATTGCCTGTGCCCGGGCAAGGAGATTCCCTTGCCGGTCATAAGCTTCTGCCTCGCTCCAGGCTAAAGAGCGGGTGCGATGAATGAATTTCCCGTATGCTATTACTTTTCCTTCCCGAGCCGGAGCAAGAAAATTCACCCGAAGGTCTATGGTCAAAGCCCCTTCATTTTCCTCCAGAGAAGAATAAAGCGAAGAGCCACAGGTAGAATCCAAAAGGCTGGCAAGGGCTCCTCCGTGAACCGTATTCCAGATATTTTTATGCTCCCCTCCCAACTCCAGATGCATCTCTGAGCTCTTCTCGCCAATCTTTACTATCCGCATCCTAATATGCTGATAAAAGGGACTGGCACTCAATAGCTCTGCAACCTGTTGAAACCTTGCTTCATTTTCCTCTGGCATTTTCTCAACCTCTATGTTAAAAAATTAAGGGAAAATTTTTCCTGAAAAATTATAGCGGAAAAAAATTTAATCCCAAAACAGGAGGAGAAAATGTTTCAGCTTAAAATCACCCAGGAGCAGCGAATTGCCCGAGAAACTGCCCGAAAATTCTGCCAGAAAGAAATAGAACCAAAAATTCCTGAGCTGGAAAGCGGTAAAGAGAGCATTATCCCCCTGATTAAAAAGTTTCTTCATCAGGTAGAAGGCACCGGGCAGATAAAAACCATAGAGGAGCTGGAAGCCTGGGCAAAAAACCGGGATTTTATCACCCAGAATCTTATCTCCATAGAGGTCAGTAAATGCCTGCCCGGATTTGCTTTAAGCCTGGGGGCAAGCCTGGAATTATGTATGTTCGCCATCCTTGCCACTGGCACCAGAGAGCAGAAGGAAAAATATGCCCTGCCTTTGGTTTGGGGAGAAAAAATCGGTTGCTGGGGACTGACCGAACCGGAGGCAGGCTCAGATATCCGCTCAATGAAAACCACCTGGAAAAAACAGAATGATTATTACCTGCTCAACGGTCAAAAAACCTTTATCACCAATGCTCCGATTGCTGAGATTCTGGTGGTTTATGCCCATAATCCGGAAAAGGGCTATAGCGCCTTTATTCTGGAGCGAGGAATGGAGGGGCTTGAGACCAGCCCACCTTTTGAAAAAATGGGAATGGAGTGCTCGCCCACCGGTGCTATCTATCTGGACCAGGTTAAGGTGCCAAAAGAAAATCTTCTGGGAAAAGAGGGAGAAGCACTTTTTGATGCTTTTCGGGTGCTCACTCTGGAAAGAACCGTCACCCCGGCTCTTATGATTGGAATAATGGAGCGGGCACTGGAGGAGGCAGTTAAATACGCTCGCCAGCGGGTGCAGTTCGGTCGCCCGATTATAAAATTTCAGGCGGTGCAGTTCCTTCTTGCCCGGATGTGGGAAAAACTCCTTGCCAGTTATAGCCTGCTCTGGATGCTTGGAGCTTTAAGCGAACAGGGACTGGACACCACTCAGTTTGCCAGTGGGGCAAAATTGTTCACCAGCGAGTCCGCCACCCAGGTAGCCCTGGATGCGGTTCAAATTCTTGGTGGATATGGATATATGAAAGAAGCCGGGGTGGAAAGGCTGGTGCGGGATGCCAAGCTGATGGAAATCGGTGCTGGCACCAGCCAGATTCAGCTCTTAATAATGGCAAGAAAGCTGATGGAAATGGAAGAAATAGAGCTAAACCCGCTCTTCTTTGGTCCCGGTCCCTTTGAAAAAATTATTTAGCCAGAAACCCAAAAATTCTATTTCGTAATATAAATTACAGTTTGCTTCTTGTCCTCCCGCCAGCACCAGAAAGAGCTCTTTCCAGAAACCTGCTCCGGGCAGGAGCTTTCTGCCAGCATCTTATCCTGCCAGTAAACCTTTTCTGGCTTGGGAGCATAAACCAAAATCACTCCTGGTATCGGCTTGATTCGGGAAATTCTCAAACCGCCTTTTTCTGCTCTCAATTCAAGTTCTGCTTTGGAATTTCTCTTTATTCTGGGGTCAAATATCTTCCAGTCTCCGGCAATATGAAAATCTCCCCGGTCAAAAACCAGAAAGCCAGTGATAAGATTATCTTTATTTTCTTGAGTAATTTTACCAGCAAGCTTCAGGTCAGGGCTGAGCTGAACCGGAATGATGCTTCCCTTTCGGACAAAAACCGGAAGCACTGAGCGAGGAACTGGATATTTAATCCATCTCTTTCCAGAAATAATTTTTCCATTCCAGAAATCCATCCATTCTCCTTCTGGAAGATAAAGCTGGCGGGTTTGGGTATGCTTAAAAATCGGGGCAACCAGAATTTTTTCTCCAAAGAAATACTGGTCTTCAATTTCCCAGCAATTTTTATCTTCCGGGCATTCCAGAAACATCGGGCGGACAATGGGCAAGCCTTTTAAATGTGCTTCCCAGAGATAATGATAAAGATAAGGAAGAAGATTATAACGAAGCCGGGCATAAAACCGATATATATCCTTCCCTCGCTCGCTCTGGTCCCAGGGTGCTAAAGCACTGCCGTGGTCGTGGAAGGAGACACTAAAGCAGGAAAAAGCCACTGCCCGATTATAAACCTCCTCTGCCTGAATCCCTCCGCCTATATATCCTCCGAGGTCAGTGCCCCAGAGGGCAATTCCGCTGGCAGAAGCATTTAACCCGGCAATTAAAGTATGCTTGAACTGGAGCCAGGTTCTGCCCCGGTCTCCAGTCCAGACAAAGCCAACTTTATGAGCACCAAGTCCTCCTCCCCTCTGCCAGATGATTCCGCCTTCTTTCCGGGTCTGATTGAGCTTTTGATAAAGCCATTCCCCAAATAAAGAGGGATAGCGAAGCCTCATCCCAGAAAGGCGCTGATACATTATCAAATCCTGTTCATCTCCGGGAAAATACTCGCAAAAATCCAGCTTAATGCCATCAAGATTGAGATGCTCAAAACTGCTGGAGCCATCCGGCTCGCTGGTAAAAAGAGGCTGATAAATCTTCTCCCAGAAATACCGCCAAGCCTCGGGATTGGTTATATCCAGATAAACCTTATTTTTTCCTCTCCCGCCAATATAAGGAGTGCCATCAGGATTACGCACCAGATACTCCGGATGCTTATCCAGTCCGTAATAGCTCATCACCTCTGGCTCATATTTCAACTGACCCTGAAAATGCCAGCCCACCACCTTCAGACCAAGCTGATGCCAGCGGTCTATGTATTCTGGAAGATTAGATTTGGTTTTCAGGTTGGGACGGAGGTCTATATGTTCCTCTGATTCTCCAATCATATTTTCCCAGAGAAGCACCCCGAAAGGAAATTCCTCTTGGAGCATCTTGTTCAAATCCTGATTCACTGCTTCTGGAGTTCTCCAGCCCAGATAAGTCCGCCGACTTATCCAGGGCTCCAGGGACCAGCCGGGAATTAAAGGCGAGGTGCCAACAATTTTTGCGTATTTTTCCAGAGCAGATTTGGGAGGAGCAAAGATTAAATAGTAATCCAGATAACAATCTGGATTTTCAAAAAAGAAGCGGTTAGAGAATTTCTTCCCGAAGTCAAATCGTGCCTTCTGATAGGTGTTAAGGAAAAGGGCAAATCCCTGATTGGTGATGAAAAAGGGAATCGGGATATAGGTATTTCCGGTTAAGGATTGATAGGCATCATCTATGTCCATAATCAGGACTCTTCCCCGATGATTCCAGCCCTGATACTGCTCTCCCCCGCCATAAAATCCTGCATTGGGAGAAAGCAAAAAGCTCTGGCGGGAGAGCTTTTCTCCCAGCTCCAAGCCAGCAAAAGCTCCTATTTCTTCTGGCTCGGAAAGTAATAGATTTCCCTGCGCATCATAAATTGCCAGATGAAATTTCAGGTCATCAATCCGAAGCTCCAGCAAGGAAGTCTTTAAAATAATCTGATTGTTCTGGAAAATGGTTTTGATTTCTTCTCCGGAAATATGAACTTTGGGCAAATCACCCAGCCCAGCCTGAATATGAGCCATAGCCGGCTCCGGAAAATTGATTATCATCCACCCCTGTTTCCCGGCTCTGGTTTCAAGCAAAAATTCAACCTTCTGAGTTTTGGGATAAAAATTAACCACCCGATTCACCGGCGAAGGAGGATTTTGTCGGGCATATTTTTCTGCCTCGGCTAATTTCCTCTGCCATTTATAATGGTCATAAACCTTCACCAGGCTAATATCTGCCAGATGTAAAAACTTCAGGCGAAGCTCCTGCTTGAGTGCCTCATTTCTACTCAGACCAGGATATTTGCTCTTTTGGGCAGATAAGCTGAGGGCGAAAATAAGCCCGAAGCTTAAACTCAAAAAGATTCTCTTTGGGAAAAAATTTTTTATTGCCTGCACTTAATTAACCTCCTAAAAAGCTCTCTTTTCTGCTTGATAAAAAGTTCAAATTCTGCCGGAAGCTGAGAAGAAGAAATAATCCGGAAACCCGGGAGATTTTAACCTGAATTTCTCTTCCCTCCCGGTCCGGGGGAAAAGCTTTATTTTTCCTGAAGGGAAAAAAATAAAATATCCAAAAATTTTTTCTTTTTTGTGGTTCAACCCTTAAAAAATAGGACCCCGGGAGATTACTCCCGGAGTCCTCAGGCTCTGCTTCTTTAAAACACTCCAATAATTCCCACATTAAGAGCAAATCCGCTGTAATCTATATCTCCATAACTGCCGGTGCGGAAGACCAGCTCTGCCAGAATACCGAGATTTTTCTTCAAAAGATAATTCATTCCTCCCCCGAGCTCCAGCAAAAATCCGCTATCCGAGTCCCCATTGCTGATGGAACCAAAGCCGATGGAACCACCCGCAAAGGGATAGATATTTTTGTCCGCAAAATTATCAAAGGCATAAATCACCTTCCCTGCCAAACCCACCCTTGTAAAATCAGAACCGTTGCTTTCTGAACTATAACTCAGAGCACCACCGACGCCCAGATGGTTAATGACAAAATAAAGTCCGCTACCACTCAAAGTGAAAAGATTATAATCATAATCGCCAGAAAAAGACTGGTAAGATGCGGTGCCATCAATCCAGATGCTCCCCTTAGAAACCGCATTCTTCTGTTCTGCCCAGCCGGGAAGTGCAAACATCATCATAACCACCAGTGCGGTTAGCCATCTTGCTTTTTTCATCGCCCCACCTCCTTTTTATTTCTTGCTTTTTATTTTTAAATTTTTCCAAATTCCTGTCAACCAGATTTTATAGTTGACAAGCCAGCATATTGGATTTATTTTATAACAAAAACTTAAAGGAGGGGTAAAAATGGCTACTTTTCCAGAGGATATTGCTGTAAAAGATTTCTTTCTTAATGAGGTACCAAAACTTTTTGAGGAAGGAGCCCAGAAGGTAAAAGCGGAGGAGCTGGCAGGAACCGAGTTTACTGTTCAGTTCAATATTACCGGAGAAGGAGGAGGGAATTACGCCCTGAAAATTACTGATGGAAAAAATCTGGAGATGATAGAAGGCGGAGTGGAAAAACCTAATGTCTTAATTGAGCTTACTGAAAAAGACTGGCGTGAGGCTATCACTGGCAAAGTTCCCGGAGTAATGGACCAGATGACCAATATTGAACAATTCGGGGGCGGAAAAGAGCAGTTAAATACCATCCAAAATGTTTCCGGAGTTTTGAATCTGGAACTTACCCGGGGAGACCAGGAACCTTATAAAATAAAAATGGTCTTCAACGGGGCAGAAACTCCTTCGGTTTCCCTGAAGATGTCGCTTGATGATTATGGCAAGATGATTCGCAAAGAGGTAAGCGGACCAGACCTGTTTATGAGCGGGAAGATGAGCTTTGAGGGAGATATGACCTTACTGCTCCAGCTTCAAAATGTTATCGGCGGTTAATTATATCTC
>CAZKMM010000031.1:6754-20857 GCA_964553915.1 uncultured bacterium | reverse complement strand
TCTTTGAGCGAGATATTCTTTGCACTCTCTTATGGTATATTCTCCATAGTGAAAAATACTTGCTGCCAGCGCCGCACTGGCTTCACCAATGGTCAAGCCCTCATAAATATGCTCCAGCCTGCCCACCCCACCAGAGGCAATTACCGGAATAGATACCGCCCGGGATACCTGACGGGTAAGCTCCAAATCAAAACCAAGCTTGGTGCCGTCCCGGTCCATAGAAGTTAGCAAAATTTCTCCTGCTCCCAGCTCCTCTACCCTCTTTGCCCATTCTATAGCATCAATTCCGGTGGGATTTCTTCCGCCATGAGTATAAACCTCAAATTTCACCGGCTCAGAGTCCGGAACCCGCCTGGCATCTATCGCTACCACAATACATTGACTGCCAAATCTCCGGGAGGATTCTCGCACGAACTCCGGATTCTTTATCGCGGCAGTGTTAATGCTCACTTTATCTGCTCCAGCCTTTAAAAGCTTGCGGATATCCTCCAGTGTCCGAATTCCCCCGCCCACAGTCAGGGGCATAAACACCTCTTCCGCGGTGCGGGCAACTACATCCAGAATAATCTCCCGCTCTTCATAACTGGCAGTTATATCAAGAAAGGTAAGTTCATCTGCTCCCTGGCGGTCATATTCAATGGCACATTCCACCGGATCGCCCGCATCGCGCAAATTGACAAACTTAACCCCTTTCACCACCCTTCCTGCCATCACATCAAGGCAGGGTATGATTCTTTTGGTTAACAATTTGTTCCCTGGGCTAGAATTATTCCTGCTCTGGGACTTTGATACATTCTTGAGGACAGACCTCGGCACAACAACCACAATCGGTGCAAAGCTCCGGGTCTATAACATAACATTCCTCTGCCTCTTTGATCGCCTCTGAGGGGCATTCGCTTTCGCAACTCCCACACCTGATGCACTCATCACAAATAATCCGATACGCCATAAACTGAACCTCCCAGAACTCCCATCCCTGAATTTAGTTTACTTTAATTCTGGGTCTTTTCAAGCTATTCTGGAAAATTAGAATTTTTTACAAAAATCTTCTCCAGAGATTTGTCTGAGAGCTTTTTCCACCTCCTGAAAATATCGGTCTAAATCAAATCCCAGGGTTTGAATCCGGTCTTGATAACAGCAACGCTTTTTGCTCCGGGAGCAAAGCAAAAAATCAAATTCCACTATTTCCAGCCACTTTCCAAAACGAACTTCCAGCTGATAATCTGCCTTTTCAGGAGAGGTAGTTAGCCAGTAATTTCTAGCAAAGAAATAATTTCTAAAAGCGGTGCGGAGGTTGACCATTAAGCCTTGAGGAAGGGAGTTTATTGGTTCAAATTTGCTGAGATAAATTTTTCTTCCGACTAATTCTTTACGCCGACGAGATAATTCCTGAGCAACCACCTTAATAAGCCTGGCTCCCTGCTCTCCCAGAAGTTGAAGCTTTATTCTTCCCTGCTCATCAATCAGGAATCCGCTGGGCAAAGCGAACACCCCAAGCTTTTTGGCTAAATAATTCTGGGAGTCAAAAAGAACTGGAAATTCTATTCCCATCCGCTTTTTGCTTCTTGCCAACCGTTCTTTGCTGGAATAATTGTATCCAACTCCTAAAACTAAAAGAAGTTCGGGCTCAAGCCTGCTCATTTGATTTAATATAGGAACTTCTCGCTCGCAGGGATAACAATGCTCAGAAAAGAAATTTAAATAAACCAGTCTTCCCTTTAATTCAGAAAGCCGATAAGTCTTGCCCGCGGTGGAGTCCAGAGAAAAATCCAGATTTTCATCGCTCAAGGAAAAGCAGATTCCCAAAAGCAAAAGCAAAGCAATTTTATTCCGCATCTTTTTTCAAGAACCAAAAAATTTTTCTGGTAAAGGGTGGCACATAAGTATTATAAACCTGATATGAGTTTGCTAAATCCGGGTTCTGAAAATAATTTTCACAGATATAGCTGATGCGATTGAGTTCATCTTCCACCTTCTTGCGATACTCCTCCAGCTCAGATTCACTGGCATCTTTCGGAACATAAATCGGCTCCCCTACCATAATCGTTATCCAGTTAAAAGGATGGACAATAATAAATTTATCCCAGCTTTTTACCCGAGTTACTCTTTTGGCATAATAAGTTACTGGATAGATGGGTAAACCGGTCTCTTTTGCCAGCAGAACCACTCCCGGCTTGGCAACCTGATTCGGTCCCAGAGGACCATCAGGAGTGATTGCCAGAGTGGCGCCCCGGCTCTGATATTCTTTGACCATTTCCTGAAATGCCTCTTTTCCTCCCCTGGTGCTGGAGCCAAACGCACTCCTAATTCCGAACAGTCTCAAAACCCGGGAAGTGAAAATTCCATCTTCGCTCCTGCTTACCATACCAAGAATGTCTCTTCCTCCGAATAAATCAAACAATGCTGGCATCAACAAAGCCCGATTATGCCAGAGAGCAACAATAAAAGATTCCTTTCTCCGCAGTAGCTCCAGCATCTCTTTAACATTTATATCTATCCCGATACTGGTAATAATCGCCAGCCGGCTGAGAAAATAAACCAAAGGAGGACCAAGATTAAAATAAAAAAATCGCTTCAGCCTCTTTTTTAGGCTTCGTTTCTTTTTTTTGGAAGGCATCAATAAAAACTTATTCCGGAGGATACATAGAATCTATTAAATCCCTATATTTCTCCTCAATTACCCGCCGTTTCTTTTTCTGGGTCGGGGTAAGCTCTCCACCTTCTTCAGTGAAGGGATGGTCTATAATGACAAACTTTTTAATCTGCTCATATTTTGCCAGTCTCTGGTTGACCAAATCCACTCTCTGCTGAACCAACTCCACCACTTTGGGATGACGCACCAATTCTGTATAGTCTTTAAATTCAATTCCCTGTTCCTTTGCCCACCGGCTCAGAGCCTCAAACTCCGGAACAATTAAAGCACTGATATATTTCCGACCATCTCCAACCACTGCCACCTGTTCAATGTAGGGGTCAGTATTAAATTCATTTTCTATTGGCTGGGGTGGAATATTTTTGCCACCACTGGTAATAATTAGTTCTTTCTTGCGGTCTGTAATGGTCAGATAACTCTCCTCATCTATAAAACCAATATCTCCGGTTCGGAAAAATCCATCCGGAGTAAAAACCTCTTTGGTTGCCTCTTCATTGTTCCAGTATCCTTTCATTACCTGCGGTCCTTTAACCAGAATTTCTCCATCTTCATCAATTCTTTCTTCTACTCCGGGCAGGGGCTTACCTACAGTGCCGAGCTTGTTTGCCCGAGGAGTATTGGCATTGATAATTGGACTGGTCTCGGTCAAACCATAGCCCTGATAAAGCTTTATCCCCATCGCCCCAAAATAAACAATCAAGTCCGGATTGATTGGTCCCCCACCAGTGGAGCAGAGCCGAAGTCGGTCAAGCCCCGCCTTCTTTTTAACCATATTAAACAATGGCTTTGCCAATGAATATTTTAATCTTAGAAAAGCGGGAGCTGGCTTTTTTTCGTTTTCCAGCAAATAAATCTTGCTTCCCAGCTCAATTCCCCAGTTAAAATAATTCCTGAGAAAAGCTGGTGCCTGGGCAAGAGTACTATTTATTTGAATGTAAAGTTTCTCCCAGAGCCGGGGAACTGAATTCATCACAGTGGGACGGAAAGTGGTTAGCCCCCAGCGAATCTCTTCGGTCTGTAAAGAATCGACAATGCCGAGAATTCCAGGAATATATCCAGCAGCCATTAAGTCCGCAGAAAAACCATAGGAATGGCAAAAAGGAAGATGTGCCATCCAGATATCATCTTGAGTAAAGTCAAACTCTTTAATCAAAATTCTCTGGCTTACGATATTGGAATGACTAAGCATAACTCCTTTGGGTCTGCCTGTGGTTCCGGAAGTGTAAATAATGGTGCATAAATCCTCCGGTTGAACCGAACTGGCAATCTCCTCTAATTTTTCTTCCTTATCCCGGTGTTTTTTCCCTAATTCAACCAGTTCATCAAATCCCATCACAATATCATCAGGGCGTTCCTCCAGGGGGTCCATTAAAAACACTTTCTCAAGGGTCTCTACTCGCTCTTTGACTTTTAATACTTTTTCTAACTGTTCTTTTCCAGAACAGAAACAGAATTTGGCACCAGAATCATAAAGGATCCACCAGACATCCTCTTCTTTGCTGGTGGGATAAATTGTAACCATTATTCCTCTCAAGAACATCGGAGCCATTGCGGAAAAAATCCAGCGAGGACGATTTGGGGCGAAAACCGCACAACGTTCAAATTCCTTGAAGCCTAAACTCATCAACCCCAGACACAGGTCTCGCACAATTCGGTCTGCTTCTGCCCAGGTATAGGAATGAACCTGGTCGGTTCTTCTTCCCTGTTTATCATAGCGGGAAAGAATATAAAGTTTATCTGGATATTGCTGGGCGTTTTTCAAACAGGTACCGGTGATGGTATCGTCGTTATATTTCCTCATTTCCCACCTCCCCGAGTTTTTTACCCACTAAATCTAATCCCAAAGAATCTATAATTTGAACCTGATAAAATTCTCCGGGGGAAAAAATACCATTTAAAAGAATTACTCCATCAATTCCGTATCCCTGCTCAAAACTTCTACCTTCAAAATCATACTCTAAATCATTTAAATTATCAACCAGCACCTGATAAATCCTGCCAATTTTAGCCTGATTTTTCTCTTCCGCCAGATTTTGCCAGACCATCTCCAGCTCTTCCTTTCGTCTTAAAGCTATCTGCTCAGGAATTTGATGAGGAAATCGGCAAGCCGGGGCAAAGGGCTCGGGAGAGAAAGCAAATACTCCCAGCCAGTCAAATTCCGCCCATTCTACAAACCGGACCAGCTTTTCAAAATCCTCTTCTTCCTCGCCAGGAAACCCAACCAGAGCTGTTCCCCGAATCACTGCTTCTGGAATCAGGCTTCGGATGGATTCTATCAATCTGCGGAGTTCTTTCTCTCCAATTGCTCTTCTCATCTGTTTGAGAATTTTTTCAGAAATATGCTGGAAAGGGATATCAAAATAACTGCAAATTCGCTTTTCTTTGCCCACCAGTCTAATTAAATCCAAGGTTATTCCTTCCGGGTTAAGATAAAAAAGCCGGAGCCAAGCCAACGAGGTTTCTTTTAATAACTTCTCCAGCAGACGAACCAGGGAAGTTCCTGTATCCTTGCCGTACTCGGGCAGGTCCTGGGCAACCAGATTTAATTCTTTTACTCCTTTTTCTTCCAAAAATCTTGCTTCCTGAATCAGTTCCTCTTCACGGGCAGAGCGGAATCTCCCCCTGATTTTAGGAATCACACAAAAACTACATCCCCGGTCGCATCCTTCTGCAATTTTCAAATAAGAGATATGAAAAGGAGTGGTGAGAAATCTTGGCTCAGGCAGGGAAATGGCTCCGGAAGAAAAACCGCCCTGAAAAATCTCCCTGATTCGGCTTATTTCTGAATACTTAATCCATAAATCCACCTCAGGAATTTCTCTCTTTAACTCTTCTAGATACAATTCTACCAAACATCCAAATACCGCCAGTTTTTCAATCTCCCCCTTTCTCTTTTTCTCAACCCCGGCAAGTATTTCTTCAATACTTTCCTGCTTAGCAGGTTCAATAAAGGCACAGGTAGTGATAAGCATAATATCTGCAGGCGAAGAAGCAGGCACAATTTCATATCCAAGAGATTTTATCTGAGCAAGGATCTTTTCACTATCCACCAGATTTTTATCACAGCCCAGGCAGACAATTTTCAGGGTCTTTTTGTCAGAGGAATTAAAAAACATATCTTCTCATATTGACATTAAGTAATAACCCAATCAGGGCAAAACAAAGCACCAAGTGGGAACCACCATAGCTGAAAAAAGAAAGCGGAACCCCGATTATTGGGAAATAGCCGGAAATCATTGCCAGATTGGTAAGAAAATGAACAAAGATAATCATCACCGCTCCCAGCGAGAGCATCACCCCCAATCGGTCTTTTGCCTGGCTAGCGATAGAAATCCCCCGCCAGAAAATTAAAAGATAAAGCAGAATTGCGGGAAATACCCCAAGAATAAATCCCCATTCTTCTGCCCAGACCGAAAAGGCAAAATCCGTGTGTTGCTCGGGTAAAAAACGGAGCATAGTCTGGGTGCCTTTTTGCCAGCCTTTCCCCCAAATTCCCCCGGAGCCAATCGCTATTTTGGATTGAAGTAAATTATATCCTGCTCCTCTGGGGTCTTTTTCTGGTTGAAGAAAAGTTAAAATCCTTACTTTTTGATGGGGTTTTAAAACGTATTTCCAGCAAACCGGGCTGAGAGATAATACGATTATAAATAATAGTATAAAAAATCTTCTTTTGACCCGCATAAAAATAATCAGACTGGCTCCGAAAATTAAATAAATCAGGCAGGTGCCTAAATCCGGCTCCAGAGCAATCAGGAAAGCTGGAAACAAAATCACCAACCCCGGATATATTAGCTCCTTAAGCCCCATAGGCTCCTGAGTCTCCCGACGATGATAAATCCTTGCCAGAACCAATATCACTCCTAATTTCCCCAGCTCACTGGGTTGAAAATTTATCCCCTTAAAATCCAGCCAGGCTCGGGAGTTATGAACCTCTTTTCCAATAAAAAGAACCAGTATCAACAAAAACAAGCATAAAAAATAGAACGCTAAAGAAAGCGCCTCCCAGCGTTTATAATCAAACCACATAAAAAACATCATCAGCAAAATTCCTATCCCCAGCCAGAGCAGTTGCATTTTCCAGATACCAGTTTCTGCTCCTGCACTTTTTAAATTGACCAAACCCATAACAGTTAAAAGAAATACCACTCCTACCAGATACCAATCCAGACGACGAAACCAGCCCCGTGAAAAAACCTCGGTCATCGGTTTAAAAAATATAATTGACCCCGATAATTAAAGAAAGGAATATCTCCTGGGAAAGATTAAAAAGAATGTTTACATCCAGTGAAAGCTGGTCTGCCATTTTAAACTCAAATCCTCCTCCAACAGGAAACAGATAAGTGGTTTTTTTCTTCCCATCAAACAAATCCTCACAGTCAAACTCCACATATCCGATTCCCACCTCTCCATAGGGTCTGACCACTTTGTTCTGGGCAAGAATTGCCGAATATTTTACCACTCCACTCAGCCCGAAAATATAATCATCATCTCTGATTCCATATTGAGCCAGAGGACCTACAGAAATCTCATCGGTAATGTAGTAATCCAGACCCAAGCGAAAAGCAATTAGACTTGGGTCTTCATTTATCCCCATTCCTCCTCCCAACATCCAAGAGCCGGTCCGCTCCTGAAAGGGCTGGGAAAAGCTTATCGCCGGAAAAACTAAAATTAAATAAAGTATCCAGAAACTTTTGAATTTCATTTGTCTTCTCCTTTAATGAATCCTCACTGATATCCAGATACCCGAGGAGAAAATCCAGCCATTCTTAATTTTATCATAAATTATTTTCCCACTTCCACCGGGCTGGAAATAAACCTCCTTTTCTATTCTGGTCTCAAGCGGGAAATAAAAGGGCTGAAAATAAATCCCAAAAGAAAGCCAGCTGGCAATAGGATATTCCAGGTCAAAAATTGCATAATAAAACATTCCTTCCCCATGTCGGGTAGAAAAATAATCTGACCTGCTTTCCCAGGCTTGATAACCAATTCCAGCTCCAAGCCCGGCATCCAAGAAAAAATCCCACTCCGGCTGATAGCGAAAACCAACCCCTCCTAAGGTCATGGCCCAGCGGGCGGTTTCTTCTCGGGAAGATAGATTTTGAGAAATCAGGTCAAAATCAAATTCTCCTTCAATTCTTTTTAGCCAGAGGTCAAGGGTGGAGGTGTCATTTAACCAGTAACTATAAAAAAGAGCATATGAATAAAGATTTTTTAAAGGCTGGTAATCTCCCTGAGAAAAGCTCATCCCAAAGCTGGGGGCTAATTTCATCTCCCGGTATCGTGCCCCGGCTGAGATGCTGGAAACACAGCATAATAAAATCAAACCTGCTTTTAAAAATTTCATCTTTGAGAGATATTTAAGAGGAAATCAAGCAACCTGTCAAGGTAAGATACCGCCCGGTCGTTCAGCTTCTTCTCAATACTCCGAAAAGAAACACCTCTGCCAGGCTCTGACTTATTTTCTCTTTAGGAAGGTGGGGATTTTCCAGATAAACCTGAGCCATTCCCAAAAGCATACAAAGAAACAGCCAGGAGGTGAGCTCTTTATCCAGGTTTTTAACCAAGCCCTCTGCCGTTGCTTGCTCCAGTTGTTTTTTAAAAATCCGGATAAAATCACGAATCAATTCATCCGTGGTTAGCTTGATGCGAGGATTCCGATATAACAATTCATTAAATAAAATGCTAAAAATCTGACGATTTCTTTCCGCAAAATCCAAAAAATAATTAACCCCTGCACCCATAGCAGAAACAAATTCTTCCAGATTTGCAAATTTTTGTTTAAAAGGATGATTCTGCTGGAAAAACTCTTTGAGGCTCTCTCCTCCCAGACGAATAATCTCTAAAAATAAATCTTCCTTGTTGGAAAAATAATTATAAAAAGCCCCCGGACTTACCTGGCTCTGGGTTAAAATGTCAATGATTTTTACCCGGTCGTATCCCTTTTCTGAGAATAATTTTACCGCGGTATCTATAATTCTTTGCCGGGTCTTTTCGCCTTTTTTCTTTTTATTATCTTTATTATCCATTAAATAAAATTTATAAACTTCCTCGCCACACTTGAATTTTATTAAATTCTCCCAATTTTCTCATCCTTTGTCAAGAGGTTTAAATGAAAAAAAATTTATATAGATTATAGTATTTGTTGATTTAATCCATTTTTTTCTTTTAAATCATAGAAAATCAGAAAATTCCTGTTTGAAAATAGAATTCTCTTATTCTTCTATGGTTTCGGTCAGGTCAATAATTTCTACTTCCTCACTCTTGAGATATTGTTTAAATTCCTCTGATTCTTCCAGATAAATCCATTTTTCTCGGTCAAAACTGACCAGGTCTTTGGGAGAAAAAAATCCACATTCTGCTAAATCTTGAATCGTGCTTTTTCTCACCGGACCAAATTCTCTCCCATCTGATAAACGAAAAAAATACCGCCCTTGCTCAGCTTCCTGCTCAGGTACCTGCCTTTGAACTTCCAGCTTTAGCTCCGGGAATAACTCCACCAGTTCCGGATATTCTTTGATTGACTTATAAGCTCCTCCATCCTTGGATACCTCTTCATCCCCTCTAATCCTCTTCTCCCGAACCAGGACCGCAACGGTCCGAAGCTTAATCGGTCCTAACACTAATCCGTCCGGATTACGAAAGGTATAACGAGAATTAGACTTTTCTGTTTCTGGAGGAGGGGAAGCCTCTTTTTTCCGCCGGACTATTTCATCAATCCGGCACTGATAGCAATAAACCGATTCATCCTCAACATTTTTAACAAATTCGGTTCCGCATTTCTTACAAATGGTTTTGACCAGTTCTGTGGTAGGCTCTTTCTCCTCTTCCTCTCGTGGGGGAACAATCTCAATAATCTGAGAGCATTTTTTACAGGTGAAACTGATTTTATCCTGCACTTCTCCCTGGATGGTTACCCGATATTTTGCCTGACAGCTCGGACAGATGACTGAGACCTTGCCCATTTATCTTCTTTCTACCACTAACTGAAAAATTTGGCAAGATTTCCTAATCCCGGCTTCAACAAATCATTTTTAGCGGAAAATGATATACAGAACAATAGTTACCAGAATGGTTATAGCTCCCCAGATTTTAGCACTTCTGCTCGGGGTTATATCAATCTCTGCTTTTACCGGTAGCTTTTTAGGTTCACTCGGAGCAATAAGGGTGAAAATAAGCATAACCAGGCATAAAGTCACCACAGTGAAAGCCATATTATTCAAAAAGGCTCCCCGGTTAAAATAAAGAAACAAACCATAAACCGGACCTGTTAAAAGAAGGGCAATAAATCCAGAAATTGCTGGAGCCTTTCTCACCAGCAGTCCAATTAAAAAAACCGCTACTATTCCCGGAGAAACAAAACCCCATACCATCTGAATATATCTAAAAATACTCCCGAACCGGTCAAGAAAAGGCGCCCAAATGCAACCAATTAAAACAAAGAGCGCAGTCATTAACCTTCCCACTCCAACTAAATGATGGGCTTCTGCTTCTGGCTTTATATATCTCTTGTAAAGGTCAATGGTGAAAATGGTAGCAGCAGAATTCAGCATTGAATCCAGCGAGCTCAGAACCGCGCCAAAAAGCGCGGAAAGCATCACGCCCCTGAGACCGAACGGAAGAATCTTTTTAATCATATAAGGATAAGCCTGGTCTGCCTGCGGTATTTGCGAGCCATAAAGCTGATAGGCCATTATCCCGGGAAAGACAATAATAAAAGGTATTAACAATTTGAGATTTGCAGCTAAAAGCACCCCCTTTTGTCCCTGCTCAACGCTCCTGGCACCAAGAGTCCGCTGAGTAATGAATTGATTCAATCCCCAGTAAAAAATATTGGGAATCCAGATGCCAGCGAGGAAAATGGTCCAGGGCATTTCTGGATGGTTTGCGGGAAGGAACATATGAAGTTTATCTTTGGAGCTTTCAAAAAATATCCTGAGCCCATTTAACAGCTCGCCCCCTCCCAGAGCACTAAATCCCAAAATCGTGACAATCAGCCCGCCAATGAGCAGGGTTGCCCCCTGGAGAAGGTCGGTCCAGACCACTGCTTTCAAACCACCATAAACTGTATAAGCTCCAGCTACTATTCCAATCAGCCAAACTCCTTTAAGCAGACTGAGCCCAAAGATGGTTTTTAGAGCTAAAGCGCCCGCATAAATGACCGAGGCAATAGCAACCAGAACATAGGCAAGCATCATATACACTGCCATCACTGCCCGAGCCCGATGGTCAAATCTATATTCAAGGTATTCAGGAATAGTATAAATTCCAGCTTTGAGAAAGAGAGGAAGAAGATATAATCCCACAAAAACCAGAGTGATGGCCGCTATCCATTCGTAGCTGGCAATGGCAAGCCCAATGGAAAAGCCCGAGCCCGCCATTCCTACAAAATGTTCGGTGGAGATATTGGAGGCAATGAGAGAAAAACCAATTAACCCCCAGGTAAGACTTCTACCAGCAAGAAAATAATCCTCGGTAGTTTCCTGCCTGCGAGAGGCATACAGAGAGATAATTATCACCAGAACAATGAAACCAATAAAAGCAAGAATATCTATCCAGTGTAATCCCATTGCTTAACTCCTTTTAAAAAGTTTGACTAATAATTTATCATAGTTTACCTTTAATAGAAACTTTTCCCTCTGCGAGGGTTGACATTTTAGAATTGTTTCTTTATCATTTTTTAGTCCAATTTCAAGAAATGAAATTTAGTGGTTAAGGGAAGGATGATGAGAGAAATTCGCTTTCACGGAAGAGGGGGACAGGGGGCAGTAACCACAGCAGAGCTTCTCGCCCGTGCTTCTATTTCTGAAGGTAAATGGGCTCAGGCTTTTCCCAGCTTTGGTCCCGAGCGGAGAGGAGCACCGGTATTAGCTTTTTGCCGGGTTTCAGAGCATAAAATTTTTCATCGCTGTCAAATCCGCCAGCCGGATATCGTGGTTGTGCTTGACCCCAGCTTATTAGATGTTCTTGACCCAACCGAAGGGCTTAAACCCGATGGACTGCTGGTGGTAAATTCCGAGCTGGGTCCCGAGCAATTAAAACAAAATTATAAGTACAATTGTAAAGTTGCTACCGTTGATGCAAGTAAAATAGCAAAAGAGGTACTTGGTCTTCCTATCACCAACACCGCTATGCTCGGGGCTTTGTTAAAAGCATCCAGAATCATCAAGCTGGAAAGTCTTGAAGAACCTTTGCGGGAGCGATTCGGAAGAAATGGGGAGATAAACCTTCAAGCTTGTCAGCGTGCCTATCAAGAAACTCGGACGGAGGAATAAATGTCAAAGCCAATTAACCAGATTAGCTGGAAGGAGCTGGAGCCGGGATTTGTGGTAACCGAGCCGGGCACAGCCCGGGAGTATAAAACCGGAGACTGGCGTTCAAGCCGTCCGGTCTGGGATGAAAGCAAATGCATCAAATGCGGGCTTTGCTGGGTGTACTGTCCCGAGGCTGCGGTTTATCAAAAAGAGGATGGTTATTTCACTGCTAATCTTGACTACTGTAAAGGATGTGGGATTTGCGCTTCAGAATGCTGGCCCGGTGCCATCAAAATGGTGGAGGAACGCTGATGACTGAGCAGGCTAAAAAAAGAGTTGGCATAGAGGTAAGTCTGGCAATAGCTGAAGCGGTCAAACAATGCGATGTGGATGTTATTGCGGCCTATCCTATAACTCCCCAGACCCATATTGTTGAGCATCTTTCCGAACTGGTGGCAAATGGTGAGCTTGATGCGGAATTCATCCCGGTTGAAAGTGAGCATTCCGCAATGAGCGTTTGTACCGGCTCTAGTGCTGTTGGGGCTCGCACCTTTACTGCTACCGCTAGTCAGGGATTAGCTTTGATGGCAGAGATCGTTTATTGTGCCAGCTCAATGCGTTTGCCGGTCATTATGGTCGTTGCCAATCGCTCCCTAAATTCTCCACTTTCCATCTGGAACGACCACGCAGATGTGATGATGGTAAGAGATAGCGGTTGGATTCAGGTCTTTGTTGAAAACGGTCAGGAAGCTTATGACCATATTTTCTGGTGCTTCCGGGTTGGTGAAGACCCAAAAGTGCTTCATCCAGTAATGATGAATATGGACGGATTTATCCTCACCCATACCATCGAACCTATAGAGTTCTGGACCCAAGATATGGTAAAGAAATTTTTACCTCCTTTTCAGCCTAAATACCGCCTTCATCCGGACCAGCCTATAACTATGGGCGCATTCGGACCTCCAGAGATTTTTACTGAGTGCAAAATGGCGCAAAATCAGGCACTTCTTGCCTGTATGCCGGTTATAGAACAAGCCTGGGAAGAGATGGAACAAGTATGCGGAAAAAGGTATCATCCTGTAGAAAAATATAAAGCAGATGATGCTAAGATTCTTTTGCTGACAATGGGGAGTATTGGAGAAACTGCCAGAGTAGCAATTGACGAAATGAGGGATACTGGTGAGGAAATTGGCTTGATTTCCCTCAGGCTCTGGCGACCTTTTCCATTTGAAAAACTCAAAGAGGCGGTAAGAGACGCGGAGATTTTGATTGTCATTGACCGAACGGTAAGCTATGGTGGTCCTGGCGGTCCGGTTGCCTGTGAAGTAAGAAACGCGCTTTATTCTGAAAAGAGAAAGCCCAAAGTGGTGAATTTTATCGCGGGACTTGCCAGCCGAGACGTTCAGCCAGATGATTTTTGGCAGATGGTTGAGCAAGCTAAAAAGAAGGTTCAGGAAGGAAAAGAAGAGGAATATGAAATTTACGGAGTGAGAGAATGAGAAGGATAGAACTTTTTGCCCCCCTACTTCTTCCCAAAGAAGAATACTTTACCAGTGGACATCGTGCTTGTCAGGGCTGTGCCGAGGCGCTGGCGGTAAGAATTGTTAGTAAAGCTCTGGGAAGAAACTCTATTATTGCAATGGCAACTGGATGTATGGAGATAGTTTCTTCGCCACTTCCCACCACTGCCTGGGAAGTTCCCTGGATTCATGTTGCCTTTGAAAATGCGGCTGCCGTAGCAAGCGGAATTGAAGCAGGCCTAAAGGCTTTAATGAGAAAAGGAAGGGTTGAAAAGAAGAAAATCGCCATCGCTGGTATGGCTGGAGATGGTGGCACTGCTGACATTGGACTCCAGGCTCTTTCCGGAGCGCTTGAGCGGGGGCATAATATGGTATTTTTCTGCTTTGACAATGAGGCGTATATGAATACAGGAATTCAGCGCTCAAGCTCAACTCCTTTTGGTGCTGCAACTACCACCAGTCCAGCAGGAAAGGTCAAGCCCGGACAGATTACCTGGAAAAAAAATGTTACTGAGATTGCAGTCGCTCATAATATTCCCTATGTTGCAACTGCCTGCTCCAGCTATCCCCTTGACCTTTATGAAAAAGCAAAAAAAGCCATTGAGACCCCGGGACCTGCTTATGTGCATATTTTGAGTGTTTGCCCTACCGGCTGGCGGATTCCACCTAATCTTTCCAT
>CAZKMM010000031.1:0-6654 GCA_964553915.1 uncultured bacterium | reverse complement strand
AAATAACCTTTTGGAGCGGTGCTATGGTAAGTAAAGTTAATCCCAGGCTTGTTGACCAGGTGATAGAAAGATGGGACTCAGACCCGAGTTTTTTAATTCCTATGCTTCAAGACATTCAGGATAAATATCGCTACCTTCCTCGTCCCGCTTTGCTCAGACTTCATAAAAAGCTAAATTTACCCCTCACCAGGATTTATGAGGTAGCAACTTTTTATAAAGCCTTCAGCCTAGAGCCAAAGGGGAAATACATCATTCAGGTCTGCTTAGGAACCGCCTGTCACTTAAGAGGTGGTCCCAGAATTGTTGATGCCTTTAAAAGAGAGCTGGGAATTGATGTGAACAAAACCACTTCTGATGGATTTTTTACTCTCCAGACCGTTAATTGCCTGGGTGCCTGTGCCCTTGCTCCGGTGGTAAAGGTAAACGAGGAAGTGCACGGGCAGATGAGGACAGATAAGGTCAAAGAGCTTATCACAGCTTATATTCAAGAAGAAGCAAAGCCTCAAAAAGAAAAAGTCAAAAAGCAAGAGAAAAAAGAAGTTAGAGAAGCTAAAGCAAGAACAAAAGCTAAAAAGCAAGTTGCCCCCATTCCTGATAAAAAGTCCAAAAAGAAAAAATCGGTAAGGAAAAAATGAAGAAACTAAGGTCAAAGCAAGAATTTGAGAAGTTGAAGGAAGAAATCAAGGCGCGTTCAACCGCTAAGGTCAAAACCGTCATTGTCTGTGGAGGCACTGGTTGTCTATCTAATGGCAGTGCTGAGCTGGCAGAGATTATAAGGAAAAAGATTCGCCAAAAGCGCCTGAAGGCGCGGGTTGAGTTGAAGATGAGCGGTTGCCATGGATTTTGCGAGCGAGGACCAATTGTTGTGATTGAGCCTGAGGGAATATTTTATCAGCGGGTGGGAAGGCGGAACAAAGAAAAAGATGCAGAGGATTTAGTTGAGCTCACTCTCAGGCAGGGTAAGATTGTTGACCGGTTTGTTTATCAGGAGCCTTCTACCAAAGAAAAAATTACCGATTATTTCAAAATACCATTTTATGCCAAACAAAAGCGGATAGTTCTTCGCAATAACGGAATTATTGACCCTACTAATATTGAGGATTACATTGCTTGCGGTGGATATTCAGCTCTTGCCAAAGCGTTGGAGATGACTCCGGAAGAAATAATTGAATGGGTCAAGCGTTCAGGCTTGCGAGGAAGGGGCGGAGGGGGATTCCCTACCGGAAGAAAATGGGAATCCTGCAGAAATGCCTCCGGAAATATCAAATATATTCTCTGCAATGGAGATGAGGGAGACCCGGGAGCTTTTATGGACCGCTCAATTATGGAAGGCGACCCTCATTCTGTGCTGGAGGGAATGATTATTGGTGCCTATGCCATTTCTTCGGGAGTTGCTCCTGCCCAGGGATATATTTATGTCCGGCATGAATATCCTCTGGCGGTAAAAAATCTTTCTATCGCAATTCAGCAGGCACGGGAATATGGCTTTTTAGGAAAAGATATTCTTGGCTCCGGATTCAGCTTTGATATTAGAATCAATCGGGGAGGAGGAGCATTTGTCTGTGGAGAATCCAGTGCCCTGATGCGGAGCCTGGAAGGAAAAGCCGGAGAACCTCGGGCAAAATATATTCACGCTACAGAAAAAGGTCTCTGGGGTCAACCGACCAACCTCAATAATGTGGAGACCTGGACTTGTATTCCAGAGATAATTAACAAAGGTCCAGAGTGGTTTGCATCTATAGGAACCGAAGGAAGTAAGGGCACCAAAGTCTTTTCCTTGGTGGGAAAGGTAAACAACACCGGTCTGGTTGAGGTACCTATGGGTATAACCCTTCGGGAAATGGTCTTTGAAATTGGCGGAGGAATTAAGGGAGGCAAGAAATTTAAGGCAGTTCAAACCGGAGGTCCTAGTGGCGGAGTAATTCCAGAAAGTCTTTTGGACTTACCTGTGGATTTTGATGAGCTTACCAAAGTGGGCTCAATGATGGGCTCTGGCGGTATGATTGTGATGGATGAAAATGACTGTATGGTAGATGTTGCCAGATATTTTGTGAAATTTCTTGAAGAAGAAAGTTGTGGCAAGTGCGTTCCCTGTAGAGAGGGCTTACGGAGAATGAGGGAAATTTTAGAAAGAATCTGCCAGGGAAAAGGAAGAGAAGGAGATATAGAGCTTTTAGAAGAGCTCGGCGAGGCGATGAAGCTGGGAAGTTTGTGTGGTCTTGGTCAAACTGCAGCTAACCCGGTGCTCAGCACCATCCGTTATTTCCGGGAAGAATACGAGGCGCACATAAAGAAAAAGAAATGCCCTGCTGGGGTATGCGTAGATTTGATCACCTATTCAATTGACCCCAAGAAATGCACGGGCTGTCATCTTTGTGCAATGCGTTGTCCCACCGGAGCTGCTAAGGGAACAAAGAAAAAGCCTCATAAAATAGATACCAAGCTCTGCATTAAATGTGGAATTTGTTATGATGTCTGCAAATTTGATGCGGTGAAGAGAAAGTGAGGTAGGCGATGGGAAAGATAAAATTAAAAATTAATGGCAAAGAAGTTTGGGCAGAAAAAGGTGAATATATCTTAGATGTTGCTCGCAGAGAAGGATTTGAGATTCCAACTTTCTGCTTTAACCATCAAGTAAGCAGAGAGGGCAGATGCAGGTTATGTATGGTAGAGATTCGCTGGAACGGAAGAAGCAGATTGGTAACAAGTTGTTTGTATCCGATTCGTGAAGAAATAGAGGTTTTTACTGATACCGAAAAGGTTCGCTTAGTTCGCAAGATGGTTCTGGAGCTCCTTCTTGCCCGAAATCCAGAGGCGGAGGTGGTAAAAAAGCTAGCCAGGGAATATGGAATTAAAGAAAGCAGATTTGGTGCGGATGATGAATTTGGTAAATGTATTCTTTGTGGACTTTGTGTGCGAGTGTGCAGAGAGGTAGTTGGGGTTGAAGCACTGGGCTATTCTGGAAGAGGAGTAATCAAGAAAGTAGGACCTGCTTTTGGTGAGCCATCAGAGGTTTGCATTGGTTGTGGTGCCTGTGCCTTTGTCTGCCCTACCGGACATATAAAAATGGAAGATGTGGGGGATGAGCGCAAAATTTGGGGGAAAATTTTCAAGCTGGAGCGTTGTTCTAAATGTGGGAAATATTTTGCTCCCCGAGAACAGCTAAAATGGATTAGCTCTAAAACCGGCGTTTCCTATGATAATTTAAGGGTCTGTCCTGATTGCAGATAAAAGCTTGCATTAAAAATAAGGATTTGATATTTTAATTAAAAAGACGCAAGCAAAGGAGAGAAAATATGGGGGCTCCCGGTCTGGTAATGTATGAAGAGGAATTTAATCAGATTTCTGCTGTTTTAGAGAAATTAGTCCGGGATGCTAATGCCAGAATGGTTTTTCTCGTGGATAAAAACGGACAGCTGATTGCGGCCGCGGGAGAAACCGAAAATCTGGATACCACTTCTTTAGCCTCTCTTACCGCCGGGAATATTGCCGCTACCGGGGGACTGGCAAAACTCCTGGGAGAAAAAGAATTTTCTATCCTTTTCCATGAGGGAGAACGGGATAATCTTCATATCAACCTGATTGGTCAGAGGGTGATTCTGGTGGTGATTTTTGATGACCGCTCCACCTTGGGCTTGGTGCGTCTTCGGGTAAAAAAAGCTAGCGAGGAGCTGGGACAAATTTTTGACCGCCTGATGAAAAAAGCCGAGGCAGAAGCCACCGGAGTAGAAGCCAGCCCCTTTGCGGAAATCACCGATGAGGACATTGAAAATCTGTTTCGGGAATAAAGTCTGGAAATGGAGAAGTAATAAGGAATGTCTTTTATTAATTATTCCTCAAGAGAAATAAATTGTAAATTAGTCTATTATGGTCCTGGTCTGGGAGGAAAAACTACCAATCTTCAGTATATTTATGAAAAGACCAACCCCCAGGCTCGGGGGAAAATGATTTCTCTGGCAACCGAGACCGAGCGAACCTTATTTTTTGACTTTCTCCCGCTCAGTCTTGGCACGATTCGGGGATTTAAGGTGCGATTTCACCTTTACACGGTTCCCGGACAGGTTTTTTATGATGCCAGTAGAAAATTGATTTTAAAGGGAGCGGATGGGGTGGCTTTTGTGGCAGATTCCCAGGAAGAACGAATGGAAGCCAATATTGAGAGTATGGAGAATATGTATCAGCATCTCCAGGAGCACGGCTATGACCCGTATAAAATTCCTTTAGTGATTCAATATAATAAACGAGACTTACCTAATGCGGCTCCGGTGGAGGAGCTCCGGAAGTTGTTAAATCCCCGGGGACTGCAGGATTTTGAGGCAGTGGCAATTAAAGGGGTAGGAGTTTTTGATACCCTAAAATCTCTGGCAAAACTGGTGCTTCAAGAACTCAAGAGCGGGAAATAGTTGGAGCAAAAAGCAGAAGCCTTAAAAGCTCAAGTTATTCCTTCCGATATAAGCCGAAACAGTCAACTCCTTAATTATTTACGGGCAGGTTTCTTTTCCCTTTACAACCTTGGGATAAGAAAAATTCCTATTATTTTAAATCATAAACTAACAATCCATTATGTATAAACTTCTTAGACAATAAAGACCCTCAAAAAGGAAAAAATATTGGGGTGAGCGGTGGGATTTGAACCCACAACCACCGGGGCCACAGCCCGGCGCTCTGCCATTGAGCTACGCTCACCACTCAATAATATCTTAACCTGAATCTCCTTACTGTCAACCTGAACCGCTTAAAAATAATCTGCCAGCCAGTATTGAATCTGCTCTGGAGAGAGGGAAAATATTTCCTTTCCAGCCGGAGTTAACGCAGAAAACATCATCAGGGTTCGGGAACGCTCCCTCCTCTCTTTCAGCTTCAAAAAAGGATATCGGGAAAACTCCTCTGGAAGCCAGCCGTAAATCTCCTTAAAACGAAATTCTTTCCGGGCTTTTGCTAAAAGTCTTCTCAAAGCTCCTTCAGAGTCATTCCCCGCACAGGCAAAATCCCGAATAACCAATCTCCTCCTGCCCAAATCCACCCAGAGATAGCTCCGCTCTTGCGCAGAGACCAAAATCCTCTGCTCGGAAAAGCCCAAATACTTCCTTTGCCAGCTAATCCGCTCACTTAAAAGCTGAAAATAATCATTTGACCGAACCAGGGAAAAAACCTGCCTGTTCCCATAACTTCTCTGCCATTCCCAGAGTTCTTCTGGCAGGTGCTGATAGATTTTTATTTCCAAGGGAGTGAGCTTATCCTCCAAGAAAAGATAAACTGGGTCTTGCTTGGGAATCAGCTGAAATCCCAATCGGGCATAGAATTCTGTGCCAATATCGGAAAAGAGCAAAGCCAGGTCAAAGCCTTCCCCCCTTAATTCTTCCAGCAGAGCTGAAAGCATCTGGGTGGCATACCCCTTTCTTCTCTGCTCTGGCGGAGTAAAAACTGCTCCGATGCCACAAAGCCTTAAAACCCGGTTTTTTAATTTTACCTGATAGAAATAAGTCTTACAGGAAGAAAGCACCTGCCCAGTTTCACTGAGCAGAACTAAATGTTGAAAACTTCTCTCTGCCCAGGAATGATTCCGAATCAAACTATGATACTTAAAATAATCCTCAAAACTTACCCCCACTCCCCATACCAATCTGCTTTGTGCTAAAACCCTCCGAACTTCTTCCTCCCCAGCCGGACAAAGAAAAAGCTCTAAAGAAAAAGTACTTTCCATTATTTTTTAACCTACTCCGGGCTAAATTTTTGTCAAATAAAGGGGAAATTTTTCATCATTTCTTTTTCCTTTCCCAATTATGTTATAATTCTTGAAAAAATTTGAGGAGAGAAAAATGGGGAAAAGCAAAAAAATTGCCTTTGGGCTTGTGGCATTGAGCTGGGCAATTGCTCTCTCTGCTCAGGAAATACCCCTCACCCTAGAAAACTTTTTAGACCAAATTACTCGTCTGGATTGGCTCTGGCGTCCCCCTCAGCCCGGAGAAAAGCAAATCCAGTTTTCCAGTTATGACCGAAAATCAAAAATTGTTGATGGCAAAAAAATCAACTGGTTTGCTAATGTAGATGCAGGAAACTATCTTAAACTAGAAAAAGTCAAAAGCGGAAAAGAATATGTGATGGCGGATTTTAAAGGACCGGGCGTGATTGTCCGCATCTGGAGTGCCAATCCAGGAAGGGACCGCTGGAGAATTTATCTGGATGATAATCCCGAGCCAGTAATAGATGAACCGGGCAAAGCGCTCCTTTCTGGAAGAGGAAAATATTTTAAAAAACCTTTTGCTGGAAAAAGAAATATGGGGTATTTACTGATTTTCCCGATTCCTTTCCAGAAATCCTGCAAGGTCTGCCTTTACACCCTCTCTCCTACCAAACCGCTTCGCTATTATCAGATTGATATTATTTCTCTGGCAAAGAACGCCCAGGTAAAGACCTTTACCCCTGAAGACCTGAAAACCTATCAAGATAAAATTAAAGAAGTTAAAGCCCGGCTCAATAAATCCGAGCCTGAGCTGGAAGCAGGCTTAAAAGAAAAAAGCTTTCAGATAAAAATTTCTCCTCAAAAAGAACAGGAGCTTTTTACTCTCAATCAAGCAGGAGTTATTAAGTTAATAGAGCTTCAGCTTAAGGTGAAAGATAAAAAACAGGCAAAGAAACTGCTTAACCGCCTGA
>CAZKMM010000030.1:0-20978 GCA_964553915.1 uncultured bacterium | reverse complement strand
AAATCTTGGCGGATTTGGTTATGCCAGTTATCGGGTTTTGCGGGTATTTGAAGAGGTTTTATCTTACCAGCCGGATTTAATCATTGTGATGAGCGGTCATAATGAATTTTTGGAAAAGCGAGAATATGCTCAGAGCCAAAAGCTTGTTTTTCTCCTTCAGAAGAAATTATCCCGCTTTCATACTTATTGCCTGTTAGAAAATCTGGTGTTTAAGATTTTGCCTGCTCCCAAAAAACCGCTTCTGGGCTATGAGGTAAAATGGAAGCATTTTATAGCCACCCCGGAGCTGAAAAAAATAATCCTCAACCATTACCAATATAACCTGTCCCGAATGGCAGAGCTGGCAGAAAAACGCCAGATTCCGCTTCTTTTTCTTACCTGCCCTTCTAATCTCAAGGATTTTCCCCCATATCATTCTGTTCATAAAGAAGGCTTAAAAAAAGAAGCCGAGATAAACTGGGAAAAAAACTTTCAAAAATCTCTGGAGCTGATTTCCCGGGGGGAATTTAGCTCTGCTCTTGGGTTTTTAGAAAACACCCTTTCAATAGACCCCCAATATGCCCTGAGCTGGTATTTGCTGGGAAGGTGCTATTCTGCTCTGGATAAATCAGAGCAGGCGAAAAGAGCCTTTATTAAGGCTCTGGAGCTTGATGGCTGGCAGGTGCGGGCACTTCCGGAATTTAATCAAGCGGTTTTATCTATGAAAAACCAGGGGAGCTGGGTTCTGGACCTGATTCCAGTTTTTGAAAATTCCAGTCCTGAAGGAATTCCCGGAAATGAACTTTTTTATGACCACTGCCATCCCAGAATTGAGACCCAAGCTCTGGTCGGCAGAGAAATTATCTCCAAGCTGATTGAGCAGGGATGGCTTAATCCTGCTTCTGGCTGGGAAAAAATCTACTCAAAGCTGGCAGAGAATTATATTTATAACCTGCCCGACAGGGTATATTTTCAGGCGTATTTAAATCTCGCGGTGGAAATCGGCTTAAATATGAAACTACCCGGGCTGGGAATAAAATACCTGGAACTGGCAAAAAAAATAGCTCCCCAGCACCCCAAAATTAAGGAACTGGAAGAAAAATTCTCCAAAACTTTTCCTCAATATAAAACTAATCTTTTTTGACAAAATCCCTCTGCCAGCTATTATTATAGAGTTATTGGGAAGGAAAAATGTTTGAAACCCTTTCAGAAAAATTAACCGAGAGCCTCCGCCGAATTCGGGGGCTGGCAAGGATTACTGAGGAGAATATTGAAGATACCCTTCTAGAAATTCGCTCCAACCTGCTGGAAGCGGATGTTCATTATCAGGTGACCAAGCAATTTCTTGCCCGGGTTAAAGAAAAGGCGCTGGGGAAAGAGGTCACTCCGGGAATCAGTCCCGGTCAACAATTTGTCAAGGTTGTTTATGAGGAACTCTGCGAGCTGTTAGGCGGAAGGAGTGAAAAGCTCAATTTAAAAGGCTTTCCCAGTGTAATTATGCTGGTAGGTCTCCAGGGCTCGGGAAAAACCACCACCGCGGGGAAAATTGCTCTCTTTTTAGCCAGGCAAAATAGAAAACCCTATCTGGTTCCTGCTGACCCATATCGTCCAGCGGCTATTGAACAGCTTTTGACCCTGGCAGATAAAATCAACCTTCCTGCTTTCCCTGCGAAAAGGGAGCAGAGACCGGAGGAAATCTGTGAGCAAGCCCTGAAAACCGCAAAACTTCAGGCTTATGATACCCTGATTGTTGATACCGCGGGAAGACTCCACATTGACCAGGAATTGATGGAGGAGCTGGTTCGTCTGAAAAAAATCCTTAATCCCAGCGAGGTGCTTTTGGTTGCAGATGCTATGACCGGTCAGGATGCGGTTAATATTGCCAAAGAATTTGAGGAAAAAGTGGGAATTAGCGGGGTGGTTTTAACCAAGCTGGATGGCGATGCCCGGGGAGGTGCCGCTTTAAGTATTAAAAGCGTGGTGGGAAAGTCCATCAAGCTGGTGGGAGTGGGAGAAAAGCTGGATGCCCTGGAAATTTTCCATCCTGACCGAATGGCAGGAAGGATTCTTGACCTGGGAGATATTCTTACCCTGGTAGAAAAAGCAGAGCAGGCTTTTGACCGAAAACAGGCAGAAAAACTCCAGAAAAAGCTCAAAGAAAAGGATTTTACCTTAGAAGATTTCCGGGATATGATTCAACAGCTGAAAAAACTCGGCTCTATGCAGGAGGTTCTTTCTCTGCTTCCCGGAATGAAATCTCAGATGAAAATGCTTAAGAATCTAAATTTAGCAGACCGGGAGTTGAAAAGAGCAGAAGCTATTATAAACTCTATGACCAGGCAGGAGCGAGCTAATTTTCGGATTATCAATGCGAGCAGGAGGCTGAGAATTGCCCGGGGCTCAGGGACCACGGTTCAGCAGGTAAACCGGGTGTTAAAAAGTTATATTCAGATGAGGAAGATGATGAAAAAATTTAAACCCAAAGACCTGGAAAGAATGCTGGGAGTAAGATTTTAAAGGAGGTTAGAAATGCCCATCCGAATCAGATTAAGAAGAGCGGGGAGAAGGAAAAGACCTTTTTATCATATTGTGGTGGCGGATTCCCGTGCTCCCCGGGATGGTAGGTTCATTGAAAAGCTGGGATATTATGACCCGATTCCGGACCCGGCAGTGGTGGAGGTAAAAAGCGACCGGGTGATTTACTGGCTGGAGCAGGGAGCAGAGCCGAGCGAGACAGTTTATCATCTCTTGAAGAAAAAGGGCATTTTACCTAATCCTCAAAAAACTGAGCCACAAGGCTCTGGCGAAACCGAAGAAATCAAGAGTGCAGAAAGCAAGTAAAAATGGCAGAGGGAAAAAGTTTAATCAATTTTCTGGAATATATTGTTAAGCATCTGGTAGAAGATACCGAGAGCGTAAAAATAGAAATCAAGGAAGAAGAAAGAAATTTGATTTTAAGGCTAAAGGTAGCCCCTGGAGACCGGGGAAGAATTATTGGCAAACAGGGAAAAATGATCAAGGCACTGCGCCGGCTGATTAATGCGGTCAGTGAAACCGAAAAGAGAGTGGCTTTAGAACTTCTGGAATGAAGCTATATCAAGATGGTAGTTGCGGACCAGAGAGACCTGAAGGATGGAGATTATTTGCTCCTGGGAAAAGTAAGCAAGCCCTTCGGGCTCAAGGGAGAGGTCCGGGTTCGTCCTTACAATCCTCAGAGCGAGACCTTTGAACTGGTAAATACCCTTTATCTTCGCTCTCCTCAAGGGGAATTAAAGGAATATCAAATTAATCGGGTTCGTCGTCATCAGGATTGTTTTTTAATTAAATTCCAGGGAGTAGATAATCGGGACCAGGCTGAACAGCTCAGGGGCTGTGAGGTTTTAGTGCCCAAGGACCAGCTAGCTTCCTGCCAGGAGGGTGAATATTACTGGTATCAGCTTCTCGGTTTAAAGGTAAAAAATGAGGCGGGAGAGCTGTTGGGGGAGGTAATCAGGATTGAAGAGACCAATCCCTATCTGGATGGAAATGATGTTTTGATTATTAAAAGCGAATGTCAGGAGGTAATGATTCCTTTTGTAGAAGAGGTGGTGAAAGAAGTGAATCTGGAAAAAGGGGAAATTATTATCACCGGGCTGGAGGATTACAAATTATGATTCAATTTGATGTTCTCACCATTTTTCCGGAGATTTTTTCCTCTCCTTTAAAGGAGAGTATCTTAGCCCGAGCCCAGGAGCAGGGGCTGATTAAAATTAATTTGTTTGACCTTCGCTCCTGGACCCAGGACAAGCACCGCACCGTGGATGATGCCCCTTTTGGCGGAGGAGATGGAATGGTTTTTAAGCCCGAGGTTCTGGAGCAAGCAATTTTAGAGCTCCGTTCTAAAAAGCCTCTTGCCCCGGCGATTCTGCTCACCCCTCAGGGAAGAAGATTTGACCAGAGCTGGGCGCAACAGCTGGCGGGGCTATCCAGAATTATTCTGGTCTGCGGAAGATATGCTGGAATTGACCAGAGAGTGGTTGAGCTCTTAATTGATGAAGAACTTTCTATTGGGGATTATGTTCTTTCCGGCGGAGAAATTCCGGCTCTGGTGGTGATTGAAACCATCAGTCGGTTAATTCCCGGAGTGCTTGGAAACAAGGACTCTGCCCGGTATGACTCTTTTCCAGCCCGGCTGGAATGGGCACAATATACCCGTCCCCGGAATTTTCATTCTTATCTTCCTCCCGAGCCTTTATTAAGCGGGGACCACCAAAGAATTGAACGGTTCAGGGAAAAGGATTCGCTCAAACGCACACTTTTAAAACGCCCGGACCTTTTGCTCCGATTCCCTCCCAGCCCAAAGGAGGAAAAAATTTTAGAAGAAATAAAAAAAGAGCTTTGGGAGAACTGATGGCTGAGGACTGGATATATCTCGGACTTCTTCATTATCCGGTTTATAACAAACAAAAAGAGGTGGTAGCGAGTGCCATTACCAATCTTGACCTCCATGACCTTGCCCGGCTTTCTGCTACCTATCAGCTCCGCAGGTATTATGTAATAAATCCGCTGGAGCTTCAGAGATTTTTAGCAGAAAAACTCCTCCTGCACTGGCTGGAGGGTCCGGGTAAGGAATATAACTGGACCCGCACCCGGGCTTTTGAGCTGGTGAGAATCGTAGCGGACCTAAACACTGCTATTGAAGAAATTAAAGAAGCAAGTGGAACCACTCCCAAGCTAATTGCCACCACCGCCCGCAAGACTCCCGGGCAGATAGGCTATGCTCAGATGAAGGAGATTTTAAAAAATAATCCCAGCCAGAGTTTTTTAATTCTTTTTGGAACCGGCTGGGGCTTGACCCGGGAATTTTTGGAAAATGAGGTGGATTACATTTTAGAGCCAATTCAGGGCAGAGGAGATTATAATCATCTCAGTGTCCGCGGTGCTTCTGCCATTATCTTGGACCGGCTCCTCGCCATTGACAGAAACCAGAAATCAGGGCAAAATAATTCCAGTAAAGGAGTGGGAAAATGAATAAAGTGGAAAAATGGGAACAGGAAAAAATCCGCACCGAGATTCCAGAATTTCGCCCGGGCGACACAGTCCGGGTTCATCATCGGATTAAAGAAGGCGACAAAGAACGGGTGCAGGTTTTTGAAGGGGTGGTAATTAAAATCAAACGGGGAGGTCCCAGAACCACCTTCACGGTTCGGAAGATTTCCTATGGTATCGGGGTAGAAAAAATCTTCCCTCTCCACAGCCCGGTCATTGAAAAAATTGAGGTCAAACAAAGAGGAAAGGTAAGGAGGGCAAAACTTTATTACCTCCGCCAGCGGGTAGGGAAATCTGCCCGAATTAAAGAAAAACGATAAAATGACTTTTGTTGACCTAGTTCTGCAGGGAATAAAAAAATTTGTCCAGAGCCAGAAAATTCCCTTTAAGCCCGGGTTTAATTTAATTTTTGGGGGAAATGATTCTGGAAAAAGTATTCTCTTTGAGTGTCTTTTAGAACTCCTTTTTCCCACCCGTCCACAAAGCGGAATCAAATGGCAGAGCTGGGAAGGAACTGAAAACTGCCGGGCAGGTTTAACCTTCAAACAGGGAGATTACTTATACCGGATTTTAAAAGATTTTAATCAAAACCGAATCAGTCTGAGCCGGAAATCGCCGGAGCAGGAAAAATTTGAACGGCTTTCTGCCAATCCGGAAGAGGTCAGCTCCATCCTCAGGGAAGAATTAAATCTTCCAGATTTTAATGACTTTAAAAATTTATTTGCGGAAACCCGGAACTGGCTTCCCAGTGTTCGGGGAATAAAAAGCACCACCAGACCAGCTCCCAAGCAGGAGCCGGCACAAAGTTTTGGGGAATTTTCTGCACCGGGCTATCCGGGAATGAGCCAGCCCGGATACCCATATCAACCTATGCCCGGGATAACCCCTCCGGGAATGGGGGCACCGGGATATATGAGCGGACCGGGAATGCCTCCTTATCCGGGAATGCCCGGGGTCCCGGCGATGCCGGGAATGGGTATGCCCGGGACTGAACTTCTGGAAGATGACGGTTTAAGCTGGGAGGAAAAGGAAAAAAAGCTGGAAGAGCTCAGGCAGGAGCTGGAGCGGGTCAAGGAAATGGAAGAAATCCAGTTTGAGCTGGATGGGTATCAGGGAAAAATCTTTGAAATAGAAAAAGAAAAAGAAAAGGTCAAAAAGATAGACCAGGAAATAGAAAAACTGGACAAAGAGCTGGAAAAATACCGCTTTTTCAGAAGCCTGCCTGAAAATATTGACCAGAGAATAGCTCAGTATGATTCTCTTCAGGTCAATCGGGCTAAAGAGGTGGAAGCCTTAGATACCAAGCTGGCGGACCTGGATGATGAGCTGAGATTTTTAACCGCCCAGCCCAAAATTTACCAGAAAGGACTTTTTAAAGGAGCAATCGCTCTTTTGGTCCTGGGAATTTTAGGCTTTGTCCTGAAAGGAATCATTGGAATTTCCGCTTTGCAATATGTAGGATTCCTTCTTATTCCCGGGGTGGTGATGCTTTTTATTGTTCTCTGGCAATTTTTAAGCGAAGAAACTAAAAAAACTCACATAAAAGATGAGGTCAATCAATTAGAGGAGCAAAGAAGAACTGTTATTAAAGACTATGAGGTCAAGGGAGCAATTGTCAAAAGGCTTCTGGAACAAACTAAATGTGAGAACACCGGGGAATTGAAAGAAATGCTGGATACCTACCGTAAGCTGGAGCAGAGAAAAAATCAACTGGTCAAAAAGAAAAAAGAATTGATGATTGAAATGGACTGGGACCAGCTCACTGCTCAGGAAAAAGAACTTCAAGCCAAGGTAAAAGAGCTGGAGGAAAAACTTAAAGGATTTGCCGGTCTGGGAATGGACCCAAATGAATTAAGGAGAGAAATAGAACGGCTGGAATCCTCCCTAGAAAGGGCTCGGAAACTCGGTTTAATTCCCGGAGAAGCAGAAGCCGGGGCTCGCCAGGAGGAAATAGAAACTACAGAAGCAGAAAGGGTTCTTCCCACCACTTTCTGGGATTCGCTTCTGACAAGTGCCAGCAGGATTCTGGGAGCCGGGGAAGAAGAAATTTATCAGCAGATTTCTTCCCGGCTAAACCTTTATCTTCAGGCACTTTCTAATAAACGCTATCAGGAGGTAAGAAAAGAAGGCGACCAGCTCCTGCTCCGACATAGCGAGCTGGAGCGGGAAATTCCCATTCAAGAACTTGGCGAAACCACCCTGGATTGGGTATATCTTTCCTTAAAGTTTGCCCTCTGGGAAAAACTGGTTCAGTTCAATTTCCCCATTCTACTTGATGACCCGTTTCTTTTTCTCGACCAGAAGCGAAAAAGCACCGTGGCAGGTATCTTAAAAAGAATTTCAGATAAAATTCAGCTCATTCTTTTCAGCTCAGATAAAAGTTTTGCCTCCCAGGCAAATCACGCTCTCAGCCTTGGAGAATAAATCTCAACTCATTGTCTGGATAGAATGATTGTGCTAATTTATTTGTTAAATGCTTTCTAGCTGGAAAAATTTCTGGGCAGTGGTTATCTCCATTCTCGCGGGATTTTCTGTGCTCTGGGGCTGTGAACTGGTCAAGGTTTTTTCTCCGGCTCCGCCCAGAGAAAATGAACCATCTCTTTCTGAATCCGCGCTGGTCCGATACCATTTCAGCAGGGCTCTTCTGGAAATCAGCCAGGGAAAACTCCTGGAAGCAGAAAAGGATTTAAAAACCTCACTAAAACACCAGCCAGACTCAGCTTATCTCCACTTTAAACTGGCTCAGGTATATGCCCGGCAGGGAAACTATCATCTCTGCGAGCAGGAAGCAGAAAAAGCCATAGAGCTTGAGCCGGAATGGAAAGAACCCTATCAATTTTTAACCGCGGTTTATCTTTACCAAAACCAGCTTTCAAAAGCAGAGAAATCTGCCCGGCAGATTTTAAAACTTGACCCGGAAGATGAAAAAGCAATTATTTATTTAGCCCGCTCTTATCAACTTAGAGGTCTGAAAGAGCTTGCCCTGGTTCGGCTCAGGGAATATCTGGCTAAATATCCTCAAAAGTCTCAGGTCCTGCGGGAATATGCCCAGATGCTATTGGAGATGGGAAGATTAAGCGAGGCAAAGCAGGCTTATGAGCAACTGCTTGACCAGACTCCCGGTGATTATGAATCCTGGCTGGATTATGCAGAAATTTTAGCTTCCTTAAAAGATTTTTCTTCAGCCCTCTCGGTCTATCAGCAGATAATTAAAATTTTTCCCAATCAGCCTTATCCCCGGCTGGAAGAAATTAAGCTTCTTTTACATCTGAGGAAATTTGAAACCGCAGAAAATAAACTGGAGCTGGCAAAAAAATTATTCCCGGAACAGGTAGATTTCTGGGAAATTTCCGGCTGGTTGAAACTTTCCCAGAATCAATTAGAGCAGGCTAAAAGAGAGTATCTGAGCGTTTTAGAGCTTTCTCCTTCTCATTCGGAAGCTCTTTTCCGGCTGGGCTGGATTTTTTATCAGGAAGAGAATTATTCTCAGGCAGAAAAATACTTTTCGCAAATCTCCAAATCCTCCCAGCTATATCCTCAGGCACAGGCTCAACTGGTCTGGACCATTTATCAGCAGGGGAAAAAGGAGCAGGCTTTTGAGCTGGCTAACAAGCTGGTGGAGGAGCATCCGGGCAAAAAAATCTTCTGGCTTAATCTCGCCGAGCTTTACCAGAAAGAAGAGCTTTATCAACAGGCAAAAGATACTTTAGAAAAAGCTATGACACATATCCCGGAAGATGCGGATTTATTTTATTCCCTGGCAATGGTTTACTCTCTGATGGGAGATTATCAAAAAGGAATAGAATTGGCTCAGACCGCCCTAAAATTAAAACCAGAGGACCCGTTTATTTTAAACTTTATCGGTTATAGCTGGGCAGAGCAGGGAAGAAATTTAAAGCAAGCGGAAGAATATCTTAGAAAGGCTCTGGAAAAAGCTCCGGAGAATGGTGCCATCATTGACAGCCTGGGATGGGTTTATTATCAAAAAGGGCAATATCAAAAAGCCCTCCAGCTCCTAGAAAAAGCCAATCAGAAATTTCCAGAGGACCCGGAAATTGTCAAACATATCGGTCAGGTCTGGCTCAAGCTGGGAAACAAAGAAAAAGCCAGATTCTGGCTGAAAAAGGCTTTAGAGCTAAACCCAAGAACCCAGTTAAAAAAGGAAATTGAAAACCTCCTCAAGGAGCTGGAGAAATGAAAAGAGCTTTCTGGCTTTTTTTAAGCCTGCTTTTGACTTTTGCCTGCACTTCTCCTGAAAAGCAGTCTTCTTCCCAGCCGAAAAAACCAGAAAATAATTATTGCCCGGAAAAACTGGAATTCCCCGGGGCAATGGAAAAGGTGCTTCCTGGTCCCGGGGAAAAGCCTGCTTCTGGAGACTGGCTGATTCGGAGACTGCCTGCAGAGCCCGGCACCCTTAATCCCATCACTGCCACTGATGTTTATGCCGGAGCAGTGGACGGCTTGATTATGGAAACCCTGCTGGATATGGACCTAAAAACTCAGGAGCTGATTCCGCTTCTTGCCCAGAGCTGGGAAGTAAGCGAGGATAAACTCACCTTTACTTTTCATCTGAGGAAAGATGTCCGCTGGCACGATGGCAAGCCCTTCAGTGCAGATGATGTAATTTATTCTTTCCAGAAAATTATTGACCCCAGGGTAGATTCTGCTCATCTCCGGCTTTATTACATTGACTGCATAGAGGCAAAAAAGCTGGATGATTACACGGTCCGCTTTCGCTGGAAAAAACCCTATTTTAAAGCCCTGGAAATGCTCGGGGGAATGCCTATCGTTCCCAAACATATCCTGGATGATGGCACGGATTTTAATAAGCATCCTTTTGCCCGGCATCCGATTGGCACCGGTCCTTATAAATTCCTGAAATGGGAAACCGGAAAAAGAATTGAGCTGGTAAAAAACCCAGATTACTGGGGAAAACCAGCATATTTTGACAAAATCATCTTTAAAATCGTCACAGACAACACGGTTGCCCTTCAGGTCTTCAAACAGGGAGAGCTGGATATCATTGGACTCACCCCGATTCAATGGCTCAAGCAAACCAACACCAAAAATTTTCTCCGCCGGGCAAATAAAATTTATTATGACTATCCCAGTTATTCTTATATTGGCTGGAACCTTCGCCGGGAACCATTTAATGAGCGGAAAGTGCGCTGGGCAATGACTATGCTTTTAAACCGGCAGTCTATTTTAAAAAACATCTATTATTGCCTGGGCAGGGTGGTAAGCGGACCTTTTTACATCAATACCCCTTATTATGACCCATCCATCAAACCAATTCCTTATGACCCCGAGCAGGCAAAAGAGCTTCTCAAACAGGCAGGCTGGATAGACCGGGACCAGGATGGAATTTTGGATAAAAACAACAAGCCCTTTCGCTTTGAGCTTTTAATCAGTGCGGGAAGTGATAATGCAGAAAAAATTGCCACTATCTATAAAGAAGATTTAAAAAAAGCCGGGATTGAAATGGAAATCCGCCGGCTGGAATGGTCAGTATTCCTCCAGCATATTCAGGAGTGGAAGTTTGATGCCTGTATGCTCGGCTGGGCTCTGGATGCCAATCCAGACCCTTATCAGCTCTGGCATTCTTCCCTGGCAGATGTTAAAGGAAGCTCCAATCACGTTGGCTATAAAAATTCCGAGGTTGACCGGCTGATTGAACAGGCAAGAGAAGAATTTGACAAAGAAAAAAGAATCCAGCTCCTTCATCAAATCCATAAAATCATCCATCAGGACCAGCCTTATACCTTCCTGTTCAATTCCAAAGCCCTGGTAGCCGTGGATAAAAGAATCCGAAATGTTATTCCCTATCCGATTCGCCCGATTTTTAAATATACTGAATGGTTTGTGCCTGAGCCTCTTCAGAAATATCCGGTTCATAAGAAAGGGAAATGAGAGCATATCTGGTCCGCAGATTGCTTTTAATGATTCCCACCTTGCTGGGAATTACCTTGGTCACCTTTGTTATTATCCAGCTTGCTCCCGGCTCCCCGGCAGAGTTGAAAATCCGGGCAGACCAGGCTGGAGCCTTAAGCGAACAATATACCAGAGAAATCATTGAGCAGACCAAAAAATTATATGGACTGGACAAGCCGATTCATATCCGATACTGGATCTGGCTCAAGCAGGTAGCCACCCTTAATTTTGGAGAATCTTATAAAGACCACCGCCCGGTGATTAAAATTATTCTGGAAAGGCTCCCGGTTTCGCTCCAGCTCAGCTTCATTTCTATTTTTCTGGTTTATTTAATTTCGGTTCCGCTCGGGGTTTTCAGTGCGGTAAAGCAAAAAAGTCTTTCTGACCGAATCATCACCCTGATTCTCTTTATCCTTTATTCCCTGCCCAATTTCTGGGTGGCAATGATGCTGATTCTCTTTTTCGGGGGAGGAAAATTTTTAAGCTGGTTTCCAGTTTATGGGCTTAATTCTGAGGGTGCCCAGGCTCTGCCCTTCTGGGGATGGCTGATTGACCGAATCTGGCATCTGGTTCTCCCGGTTGCCTGCCTGACCTACGGGGGGCTGGCTTATATCTCCCGCCAGCAGAGAGCTGCTATGCTGGAGGTGATTCGTCAGGATTATATCCGCACCGCCCGGGCAAAAGGGCTTTCAGAAAAGCTGGTGGTGTTTAAGCATGCACTGAGGAATTCTCTGATTCCCATAATCACTCTTTCTGCTGCTCTGTTTCCAGCGATGCTCGGCGGGTCAGTAATTATTGAAAGCATCTTCTCCATTCCCGGAATGGGAAAGCTCGGGTTTGATGCCATTTTAGCCCGGGACTATCCGGTGATTATGGGAATTGCTACTATCAGTGCCTTTCTTACCCTGCTGGGAATTCTGGTGGCAGATATTGTTTACACCCTGATTGACCCGAGAATCAGTTTTGAAGCAAAAAAATGAAGCAAAAATCCGCATCATACTGGAAGCTGGTCTGGAGGCAGTTTAAAAAAGACCGCCTGGCAATGGCAGGGCTGGTGGTAATTCTTATTCTTTTCTTGGTTGCCATCTTTGCCCCTCTGCTTGCCAACAACAAGCCCCTGATTCTCCGCTACCAGTCCAGATATTATTTCCCTGCTCTGTTCCATTACAAAAAATTTGCCAATACAGATTTTAAAAAACTGGCGGAGAACCCGGGGAAAGATGATTTTGTCCTTTTCCCTCCAGTGCCTTATTCTCCGACTGAGATAAATCTTTTTGAGGTGCTGGAGCCTCCGAGCAGAAAGCACTGGCTGGGCACAGATGACCGGGGCAGAGATGTCCTGGCACGGATGATCTGGGGGAGCCGAATCAGCCTTTCAGTGGGATTTGTTGCGGTGGGAATTTATGTAATAATCGGAATAATTTTTGGCTCCCTGGCAGGATATTACGGTGGATGGATCGACCAGGTAATCAGCCGGCTGATTGAGGTAGTAATCTGCTTTCCCACTTTTTTTCTGATTATCACTATTATTGCCTTTCTTCCTCCCAGCATATATAATATTATGGCTGCGATTGGATTTACTGGCTGGACCGGAGTGGCAAGGCTGGTTCGGGGAGAATTTTTAAAAATCCGGGAAATTGAATATGTAGAAGCGGTTAAAGCTATTGGAGCTGGTGATTTAAGGATTATTTTTCGTCATATTCTCCCCAATGCCCTGGCGCCGGTGCTGGTGGTGGCTACTTTTGGAGTGGCAGGAGCAATTTTAACCGAAAGTGCCCTGAGTTTTCTTGGTTTTGGAGTGCCACCACCAACCCCGAGCTGGGGAGAAATTTTAAGTCAGAGCCGGGCTTATATTGATTTTGCCTGGTGGCTGGCAATTTTTCCCGGAATGGCAATCTTCATCACCGTAACTGCTTATAATCTGGTCGGGGAAGGATTTCGGGACGCTATTGACCCCCGGCTTAAAGAATCATAAAGGGGAAAAAGGATGCCCAAGGAATCTGGAAAAAACGAACAGGATTTAATCAAAAAAGCCCTCAGTATTGATTTAGAAGAAACCACCGTGGACATTTTCCGGGAAGACCTGTTTGGAGAGAAAATCAGGGAAGAAAAACCTCAGGAGAAAGCTCCTTTAAAAGAACCTGCTCCCCAAGGGCAGGAGCCAGGAGAGGCTGAGCAGAAACCGACCCGGGAAACTCCGGTCCAGGAACCAGCTCCTCAGAAGGCTCCTGAAGAAGAAAAAGCGCACGCAGTTGAAGAAAATCTCGGACTGGAACTGGAAGACATAGATATCAAAGCAGGAGAGCTTCAATCTCTGGTTGCCAGCCGGGAAGAAGAAAAGCTGGACCAGACCAGAAAAGCACTGGCTCAGCTGGAAAAAATGGGAGAGGACTTTATGAGCACCGAGGAGCTGAAAAAACTGTTCCAGAATGTCAATTTAATTATAGACCTGCTTTATCAGGCAGTGGCACGGCTGGAAAGACTGGAACAAAAGCTTAAAGAAATGGGACTGCTTCCTGACCTTTAAAAATGGAGCCACTGTTAAAAGTTCAGAACCTTCAGGTTGGTTTTGATACTGACCAGGGATTTTTAAAAGCGGTTGACCGATTAAGTTTTGAAGTAGGCAAAAAGGAAAAATTTGGAATTATTGGCGAGAGCGGGTGCGGAAAAAGCGTCTCTGCCCTGACTATCCTCAGGCTTATCCCCATTCCTCCCGGACAGATTCTTTCCGGAGAAATCTGGTTTGAGGGGAAAAATCTCCTTGCCCTTCCTTTAAAGGAAATGCGCCAAATTCGGGGCAAAAAAATTTCTATGATTTTTCAGGAGCCAGTAGCGAGCCTGAATCCGGTTTTTACTGTGGGCGGTCAGATTGCAGAGGTGTTTCGGGTCCATCTCGGATTGAGTCGGAAGGAGGCATTTGAAAAAGCGGTGGAGATGCTCCGGCTGGTGCGAATTCCTGACCCTCAGCGGAGAGCCCGGGAATATCCGCATCAGCTTTCTGGAGGGATGTGCCAGCGGGTAATGATTGCAATGGCTCTGGCATTAAATCCCCAGATTTTGATTGCGGATGAGCCCACCACTGCCCTTGATGTCACAATTCAAGCTCAGATTCTGGAGCTGATTAACGAGCTGGTAGAAAGAATGGGAATGAGCCTGATTCTTATCACTCACGATTTAGGAGTGATTGCTCAAACCGCGGAGAGAGTTCTGGTAATGTATACCGGTCTGGCAATGGAGCTGGCAGAGGTAGAAGAACTTTTTTCCCACCCACTTCATCCTTATACTCAGGGGCTGATGTCCGCAATGCCGGGGAAAAAACTGGAAGACCGGGCAGGAAAAAAGCAAAAGCTTTACACTATTCCCGGGCTGGTGCCTTCCCCTCTTGAGCTTCCGCCGGGATGCCCGTTTCAGGAGAGATGCCCCCGGGCGGTGGAGCAATGCAGAAAGGAACAGCCAGAACTGAAAGAATTATCTCCCGGACACTGGGTAAGGTGCTTTCAGGTGTAAAATGAAGTTCCCGAAAAACATAATTATTGATGATAAATATGCAGAGATTTTGCGGAATATGACCGGCGAGCAAAGAGTTCTTGCCACCGCAGAAATGTTTGAAACTGCAGTCGCACTTCTGCGGGCGAATATCAAAGAAAAACATCCAGACTGGAGCGAGGAGCAGATAAGAAAAGAAATCAGGAAAAGACTTGGAAATGACCCAGATTCAATTGATAAAACTAATCGCTGAAATTTTTGACCAGCTAAAAATAAATTATATGCTGGTCGGCTCCTTTGCCAGCTCTTATTATGGAGAGCCAAGATTTACCAGAGATATTGACATAGTCGCAGACCTGAAGCTGGAACAGGTTGAGCAATTTGCCCAAAATTTTCCGGAAAATGAATTCTATCTCAGCAAAGAGACAATAAAACAAGCAATAGAGCGAGGAGGAATGTTTAATATCTTTCATATCTCCTCAGGAAACAAAATAGATATTTTTACTCCCTTAAAAGACCCGCTTTTAGAAAAGGAATGGGGGAGAAGAAAGAAAATCCTCCTGGAGGATTTTCCGATTTTTTCTGCTTCACCCGAGTATGTGATTTTAAAAAAACTTGAATATTACAAGGAAGGGGAGTCGGAACTGCATTTAAAAGATATTTGTTCAATGCTAAAAACCAGTGGAGAAGATATAGATGTAAATTACATCAGCTTCTGGTCAGAAAAACTTAAGGTTTCTGAAATCTGGGAAAATATTTTGAAAAAACTAAATAGATGAGCGAGAAGCTGGTAGAGGTAAAAGACTTAAAAAAGCACTTTCCGGTGCGAGCTGGGGTGTTTTCCCGTCCAATTGCTGCGGTAAAAGCAGTGGATGGAGTAAGTCTGGAAATCAAGCCCGCAGAGACCTTTGGCTTGGTAGGAGAGAGCGGTTGTGGAAAGAGCACTCTGGCAAGAGTTATTCTCCGGCTGATTGAGCCGAGCGAAGGAGAAATTTATTTCCAGGGAAAGAACCTTTTAAAGCTAAAAGGTGAGGAACTCCGGAAAATTCGCAAAGATATGCAGATTATCTTTCAGGACCCTTATTCTTCGCTCAATCCGAGAATGACCGTGGGAGCGATTGTGGGCGAGGCTTTAAGCGTGCACAAACTTGCCCGGGGAAAAGAGAAAAAAGAGCGAATAATGGAACTGCTCAATGAGGTGGGGGTTCATCCCGAGGCTTATAACCGCTATCCCCACGAGTTTTCTGGTGGACAGAGACAGAGAATTGGCATTGCCCGTGCCCTTGCCTGCGAGCCAAAGTTTATTGTCTGCGATGAGCCGGTAAGTGCCCTGGATGTTTCCATACAGGCACAGATTCTTAATCTCTTTATTGAACTTCAGGAAAAACATAAAATTGCTTACCTGTTCATCTCCCATGACCTGCGGGTGGTGGAGCATATTGCAGATAAAGTGGCGGTGATGTATCTGGGAAAAATTGTTGAGCTGGCTCCGGCATCGCTCCTTTACAGCCAGCCTCTTCATCCCTATACCAGAATTCTCCTGAGCTCGGTTCCGATTCCTGACCCAAGACAAAAAAGAAAAAAGCTTCTGGTATATGGTGATGTTCCCAGTCCCATCAATCCACCTTCAGGATGCAGGTTTCATCCCCGCTGTAAGTATGCTACGGGAATCTGTCAGGAGCAGGAGCCAGAATTAAAAGAGTATTCCGCCGGACATTTTGCCAGCTGTCATCATATCCCGGTAGATTAAAAATGAACCAGGAGAAAAATAACTATCCTTTTGCTCATCTGCCTTCTCCTCAGGAGAATTTCCGGGGGAAAATCAAAAGAATATTTGACTTCTTCCTGGCACTTCTGGGATTGATTTTAACTCTCCCTCTTCTGGGGCTAATTGCCCTTTTGATCTGGGTTTTTATGGGCAAGCCGGTTCTGTTCCGGCATCAGCGTCCTGGCTTTAGAGAAAAAATTTTTACCCTTTACAAGTTCCGGACAATGGAAGAAAAATACGATGAGCAGGGCAGGTTGCTTCCAGATGAGCAAAGACTTACCCGCCTGGGAAAAATCCTTCGGAGTCTGAGCCTGGACGAACTTCCCCAGCTCTGGAATGTTTTAAAAGGAGATTTAAGTCTGGTTGGACCCCGCCCGCTTTTAGTGGAATATCTTGACCGCTATCAGCCCTGGCAGAGAAAAAGACATCTGGTCAAGCCAGGAATTACCGGCTGGGCACAGGTTAATGGCAGAAATGCTATTACCTGGGAGGAAAAATTCCGTTATGATGTTTATTATGTTGAGCACTGGTCGCTATGGTTTGATTTAAAGATTATTTTAATCACTATCTGGAAGGTTTTAAAAAGAGAGGGAATCAGTCAGCCGGGAAGAGCAACAATGGAAGAATTTAAAAACCAATCTCTTGAGAAAGAGCAATGAGCAAAAAGCTGGTGATAATTCCTGCCGGAGGTTTTGCCCGTGAGGCTTTATGGCTGATTCGGGATCTGGTCAAAGCAGGAGAGGCGCTGGAGCCTATAGGATTTTTAGATGACTCGCCTGAGCAAGAAGGAAAAAAATTATGCGGATTACCCATCTTAGGTGGCTTGGAATGGATAAAGGATAAGGCTCAGGAAATTGAATTGGTAGTGGCAACTGGTTTTCCAGAGCTAAAAAAAGACTTGGTAAAAAGAGCCCAAACATACGGAGTGCGTTTTGCTCAATTAATTCATCCTCGGGTGGAATGTTCAGAGTATGTAAAAATAGGAAAGGGGAGTATTATTTGTGCTGGATGCATTCTCACCACCCAGATAGAAATAGGAGAATTTGTTCTAATCAATCTTGATTGCACAATTGGGCATGATGTAAAAATTGGTGATTATTCCTGCATTTCTCCTGGTGTGCATATATCGGGCAGAGTAGAAATTGGAAAAGGATGTGAGATTGGAACCGGGGTAAATATTATTCCTGGAGTTAAAATCGGTGACGACACAGTGGTAGGAGCAGGAGCGACTGTAATTAATGATCTGCCTTCCAAGGTGGTGGCAGTAGGCGTGCCTGCCAAAGTTATTAAGGAAAGAACCGATTGAAATCGCTTTCAAAATATGATAAAAAAGCCAGATTTCAAATGGATATAGAGCTGAATGGGGAAATTTTAGAACAAAAATTTATATTCTTTCCGACCAAAGAGATTCTGGAGATTCCATCTGATTACGGGCTGGAATATAAGGAATTTTTCTTTCCCAGCCAAGATGGTGTAAGGATTTGCGCCTGGCTGATTGAGCTCGGCGCATATACCCCGCTTTTGCTTTTTTTTCACGGCAACGCCGGGAATATTGGCGACCGCTCTGAAAATCTGGCACTTTTATCCCGCCGGGGGATATCCAGTTTTATCATTGACTATCAGGGGTATGGAAAGAGTGATGGTAAGCCGAGCGAAGAAGCCTGTTATCAGGACGCACGGACAAGTTATAGGTTTTTAAGGGAGGAGTTAAAAATTCCTAAAGAGCGGATTTTTCTTTTTGGAAGGTCGCTGGGCGGAGCAGTAGCGGTGGACCTTGCTCAGGAAATTGATTTCCCGGCAGTTATTTTAGAAAGCACCTTTACCAGCTTTGGCGACCTGGTTGCCCGGTTTGTTCCCTCCCTGGCACGCTCTCTTAAAAACAAATTCAACTCTCTGGAAAAAATCTCCCAACTCCGTTCTCCCCTGCTCTTTATTCACGGAGATATGGATGAAATTGTTCCCTATGAAAATGGAAGAAAGCTTTTTGAATCCGCTCCCCAGCCCAAGGAATTTTACACCATCGCTGGAGCTGGTCATAATGATACCTATCTGGTGGGTGGAGAGGAATATTTTGATAAAATCAAGAAGTTTATCTTCGCTCATTTTAAAATCTAAAGGAGTAAAAAAATGATAAAAGAAAGAGGATTTGTCGCGGAAAAACTGGACCAGGAAACCATTGATTACCTGACCGAGCTGGGCAAACTTGCCCGGGGAGATATTTTAACAATGACCACTTTAGCAGGCTCCGGTCATCCGGGCGGGTCTATGAGCTCAATAGATATCTATCTGGTGCTTTACCATTTTGCCCGGGTGAATCCCAAAGACCCGGACTGGTTTGAGCGAGACCGGATTGTTATCAGCCACGGTCATACTTCTCCCGGGGCTTATTCTGCCCTTGCCCGAAGCGGATTTTTCCCGCCGGAATCTGCCATCTGCGATTTCCGAAAAGCCGGAACCGCCTTTGAAGGACATTGCGAGCCAATGGTTCCGGGAATTGAATGGGCAACCGGCAATCTGGGACAGGGATTGAGCGCCGGGGTAGGTTTTGCCCTTGGAGCAAAGCTTTTAGGAAAAAACTGGCATACTTATGTGATAATGGGCTGTGGCGAGCAACAAAAGGGACAAATCAGTGAGGCTCGACGTTTTGCTTATAAATACCAGCTTAGCAACCTGACAGCTATTATTGACCATAACAACCGCCAGATTTCCGGGGTTCGCGAGCAGGTAATGCCTCAGGACCTCAAGGCGAATTATGAATCTGACTTCTGGCGGGTAATAGAAATTGATGGACATAATTATCAGGAGATTTATCAGGCACTTCGTCAGGCAACCTTAGACCAAGAAAATCCAGTAATGATTTTTGCTAATACAGTTATGGGCAAAGGAGTAAGTTTTATGGAAGGGGATGAGCAATGGCATGGAAAACCGCTCCCGCCGGAGCTTTATGAAAAAGCAATGGCAGAGCTGGGCTTGGAAAATAAGCTGGAGGAATACCGGAAAAAACGGGAGAGCGGGAATTATCCTAAAATCTATCAGGAGATAAAAATCCCGGAAGTGAACATAAACCCGGGAGAAGCAAGAACCTATACTGCCGGGGACAAACTAGACAACCGAAGTGCCTGGGGAAATGCCCTTTTAGATATTTTTGAAAAGAATCTCAATCCTCCGGAAAAAGTTTTAGCGGTTTTTGACTGCGACCTGGCAGGAAGCGTGAAAACCTCTGCTATTGAAAAGAAATTCCCCGGGTTTTTCTTTCAGGGAGGAATTCAGGAGCATAATACCGCTACCATTGCCGGAGCTTTAAGCCAGCTTCCGATACGGGTATTTTTTGCTGACTTCGGAGTGTTTGGGATTGATGAGACCTACAACCAGCAGAGGCTCAATGACATCAATCACACCAGCCTTAAATTAATCCTTACTCACTGCGGGCTGGATGTGGGAGAGGACGGAAAAACCCATCAATGCATTGATTATCTCGGAGTAGCCAGCAATTTGTTTGGATTTAAGGTTATCATCCCTGCGGACCCGAACCAGACCGACCGGGCGGTTAGATACCTTGCCCGGGAAAAGGGAAATTTCCTGCTGGCAGTGGGAAGAAGCAAAACCCCGGTAATTCTGGACCAAAAAGGAGAGCCAATCTTTGCCGGTAATTATAAATTTGAATACGGGAAAATAGACCTTATCCGGCAGGGAGATAAAGCCTGCATCTTTACAATCGGCTCTATGGTGCCAAAGGCGATTAAAGTCTGGGAAATCCTGAAAGAAAAAGGAATCCTGGTCAAAGTATTTAATGTCTCCTGCCCTCTAGCTTTAGAAAAAGATGCGGAAAAAATCAAAGAGGGGTTTGCAACTGGATTGGTAATTACCTATGAAGACCATCATATAGAAACCGGACTGGGAGCCAGAATCGCAATTTTTTCCGCTGAGCACCGCCTGAGCGCCAGATTCCTTCGCTTTGGAGTACTCAACTACGGAGCCTCGGGCAAACCGGATGAGCTTTTTAGACTTCAGGGGCTGGCTCCGGAGCAGGTCGCAGAAAAAATTCTGCAAATTTTAGAAAAATAAGGCTATTTTTTCTCTTTTTCCTCCTGCTTTTTCAACAAAGCCTGATACCGCTCCGGGACAATATCAATGGGAATAATATGGATTCGTTTACATCTTCGGCATTTTATCTCCACTGTATTCTCGGTAAGTTTAGCAACCAGATTCCCGCATTCGCAACGCTCATCTACCCGAACCTTTCCATCCAGATACTTCTGGCAGGTCTTACATTGAATAGCATCATCGCTTAAAAACTCCCCGCAAAACGGGCACTTCTTCATTTCCCCCAGCCTCCCCTACTATTTCAATATGATATTTTTTCAAAGAAATTGTTTAGAAAACCGAAAAAATTTTCAAAATTTTCTCTGCTTAATTGTAAATATTTTCAGACAATTGTCAACTAAAAAAGACAATTGGTTAACTAAAATTTATACGACCCCGGCCTTGAGCAGGTCATGGAGGTGAATGATTCCGGTCAGATGTTGATTTTCCGGGTCATCACAGACCAGAAGGGAGGTAATGGAGTGTTTTTCCATTTTTGCCAGAGCCTCACCGGCTAGAGCCTCTGGATGAATGGTCTTGGGATGGGGTGTCATTATCTCCCGGGCGGTTCTTTCAAAAACATCCGGAAACCTCTCCATTGCTCTTCTCAGGTCTCCATCAGAAATAACCCCGACCAGCTTCCCTTCTTCCACCACCGCGGTATGCCCGAGCATTTTTGAGCTCATCTCTAAAATTACCTCTT
>CAZKMM010000029.1:0-21717 GCA_964553915.1 uncultured bacterium | reverse complement strand
AGGGGAATTGGGCAAGAAAGTTCACTGCTGGAGGCGGTCCTGGACGAGAAAGTGCCTGTTCCCGAAGAACCAAATAAATCATCATCACCAGCCCGAAAATGATATATCCTATCCAATCTTTTTTAAGAATCTTTTTCAACCCTTTTTCTCGCTCCTGCCACCAATCATAAATAAATAAAAAAGCTGGAAGGGTTATTGCCATTTCTTTGGAAAAGAGCCCCGCAAGGTAAAAAAGTCCAACCCCAAGATAAATCGTTATTCTTTTAAGCCCCTGTTTTTCTTCTCTTTTCAGCCATAAAACCCAGGCGAACAGCACAAAAAATCCAGCTAAAAGGTCAGTGCGGGCTGGTATCCAGCAAACCGCCTCGCTGTGAGCCGGATGAAAAGCAAAAATAGCACTGGCAAGAAGTGCCGGCTTTCCTAAAATCCTTTGAGCCAAAAAAAAGAAAAGTAAAACCACTCCTAAATGAACCAAGAGATTAAAAAGATGGTAGCCCCAGGGATTATCTTTAAACCGCTTCCAGCAAAAACTATAACTTAAAAGTACCAGTGGGCGGTAATAAATCCCGCGGAATTTCCCACTCCAGAATTTTTCCAGAAAAAAATCTCTAAAGCCCGAAGGGTATTGAATTCGGGGATTATCTAAAATCAAAAGATACTCATCACTCAAGAATTCTCCTTTTAAGCAAGGGTAGTAAGCAAGAAAGGATAGAATCAGAATCAGGCAAAGCCCCAGCCATTTTTTAGATTTCATCAAACCAGCTTAAAATTTTTTCTTCAAGAAGGCAAAAGACGGGAAAAGAGTTTGGCTGAGAAATAAAATGGAGGGCGATAGGGGATTCGAACCCCTGACCCCTGGCTCCGGAGGCCAGTGCTCTATCCACTGAGCTAATCGCCCCTGTTTGCTATTTTAATTTTTCTTTTGAGGCTGTCAAGAAATTTGCTAAAACCAGATTTCTATAGGAGAAAAATCATTCTTTTGCTTCCGGGCGGAGGAGCGGGAAAGGAATTACTTCCCGAATGCTGGCAGAATCAGTGAGAAGCATTGTCAGCCGGTCAATGCCAATGCCCTCCCCGGCGCAGGGAGGCATTCCCACCTCCAGAGCCCTGATGAAATCTTCATCAATTGGATGAGCTTCTTCATCTCCCCGGGCACGAGCCCGAGCCTGTTCCTCAAACCTAGTTCTCTGGTCCGCAGGGTCATTAAGCTCGCTGAAGGCGTTGGCGACCTCTTTCCCGGCAATAATTAGCTCAAAGCGGTCAACCACCTCCGGGTCCTGCTCATTTCTTCTGCTTAAAGGAGAAACTTCTACAGGAAAATGAGTGATAAATGTGGGATTAATCAGCTCCGACTCCACTGCCTCTTCAAAAGCCTCCATCAAAGCCTTGCCCCAGCCATCATTTTCTTCCAGTTCAATTCCCCGGGATTTTAGCCAGTTTTTTAAAGCCCTACCCTGGCGAATCTCTGCTTTAGTCAAGCCCAGCTTTTCCGCAACCGCATCTTCCATCCGAATCCGCTTGAACGGTGGGGTAAAATCCAGCTCTTTCCCCTGCCAGGGGATTTTTCTCTTTCCGTGAATTTGCTCTAAAAGATAAACCATCATCTCCTCAGTCAGCTCCATCAAATCCTCAAAATCCGCATAAGCCATATAAAACTCCAGCATTGTATATTCCGGATTATGCCAGGTGCTTATTCCTTCATTCCGAAAACACCTTCCCAGCTCATATACCCGCTCAAATCCTCCTACTACCAGACGCTTGAGAAAAAGCTCCGGAGCAATCCTCAAATAAAGGTCTATATCCAGTGCATTATGATGAGTAATAAAAGGTCTTGCCAGAGCACCGCCGGGAATGGATTGGAGAATCGGGGTTTCCAGCTCCACAAAGCCGCGCTCCTCCAGAAATTTTCTAAACAGGCGAATAATCTCTGCCCGAACCTGAAAAATCCTCCACACCTCTTGATTGGAAATTAAATCCAGATACCGCTGGCGATACCGGGCTTCTACATCCTTAAGTCCGTGCCATTTTTCTGGAAGCGGACGAATAGATTTGGTTAAAAGCACAAAATCTTTTCCATAAATGGTCAGCTCTCCAGTTTTGGTGCGAAAAAGTCTGCCCCAGCTCCCGATAATATCTCCCACATCCAGCTGTTTTAAAAGCCAGCGCTTGTCTTCGTCTAACTCTCCTCGGTTCAGGTAAAGCTGAATTTCTCCAGTGCGGTCTCTCAAGCCGAGAAAATTTATCTTGCCCATCAAGTTCAGGCGAATTATTCTCCCGGCAACCGAAAATTCTTCCTCCATCCCCTCTAACTGCTGAGCAGAATATCCATCATATTTCTCCCGAATCTCTCCAATAGTATTTTTGGGCTTGAACTGATTATTGTAAGGGTCAATGCCCCGCTGGCGGATTTTAGAAATCTTTTCATAACGCTTAATGATTATTTCAGAACGTTCTTCACTCACTTTCTCTCACTTGCCTCCTTTTTCAAATATGCCAGGACAAACCGCTCCAGCTCGCCATCCAGCACTGATTGGACATCTCCGGTCTCATAGCCAGTTCTTAAATCTTTAACCATCTGATAGGGGTGAAGAACATAACTGCGAATCTGGCTTCCCCATTCTATCTCTTTTTTCTGAGAATGAAACTCTTTATCCATCTTTTCCTTCTTCGCCTGTTTTTCCCGCTCGTAAAGTCGGGCTTTAAGAATCTTCATTGCGGTCGCCCGATTCTGATGCTGACTCCTTTCATTCTGGCATTGAACCACTATTCCTGTGGGAAGATGGGTGATTCTCACCGCGGTGCTGGCTTTGTTCACATGCTGACCCCCGGGACCGCTTGCCCGAAAAAAATCTATCTTTAAATCCTCTGGCTTAACCTCAATATCTATCTCTTCCTCAATATCTGGCATTACGAATACCGCGGCAAAGCTGGTATGCCTTCGCCGATTGGCATCAAAAGGACTGATTCTCACCAACCGATGCACCCCGCTTTCCGAGCGGAGCCAGCCGTAAGCATATTTTCCCTTTACTGTGATGGTGGCGGATTTAATTCCCGCCTCCTCTCCGGGCTGAAGGTCAACAATCTGGGTCTCAAATCCCATTCGCTGGCAGTAGCGAAGATACATCCGAAGGAGCATATCTGCCCAGTCCATTGCCTCGGTTCCGCCCGCACCAGCATTGATGGAGAGAATCGCATCATTTTCATCATGCTCGCCGGAAAAAAGCTGTTCTATCTGCCAGCGCTCCAGCTCTCGTTCCGCAGATTCCAGCTCTTTCTTTAATTCTGCTTCCAGGCTTTGGTCTCCTTCTTCTTCCGCCAGTTCAATCAAGGTTTGAATATCTTCTATTTTTTGCTTGAGAGCTTGAAATCGCTCCAGCTTCTCTTTCAACCGGGAAAACTCTTTATTTACCTCTTTTGCCTCCTCCGCATTCTCCCAGAGCCGGGAATCTTTTAATTTTTCCTCTAATTCTTTAAGGCGTTTTTCCCACCCAGCCGGGTCAAAGATACCCTCTCAATTCTTTAAATTGCTCCTGAAGTCGCTCCGCACGCTCCTGATACTCGCTCAAAATCATCCTTCTTCCTCCTTTGCCAGTAATCTTTTTGCTAGAATAATCGCAACCAAAAGAGCAGTCAAGAACAGGCATAGCCAGGCAAACCAAGCCCCAAATCGGGTATAAATGCTTATCCCCCCAATCGGTCCCAACCGCACCTGGCTGGAAATGGTTTCTATCTGAAAAATCTGGCTCTGGGCAATGATTCTTCCTGCCGGGTCAACCACCCCGCTCACCCCGGTATTAGCGGAGCGAAGAAAATAAACCCGATTTTCCACGGCCCGAAATACCATATTGACAAAATGTTGATAAGGAGCAGAAGTGGTGCCAAACCAGGCATCATTGGTCACCGTGCTCATCAGCTCCGCACCTTCCCTGACAAACTTCCGAACCAGCTCCGGAAAGATCAGCTCATAACAAATCACGGTGCCAATCTTAAATTTACCCGCATCAAGCACTTTTATCTCTTTTCCAGCAGTGGTATTGCCAGTGGCACCCCCGGCAATCGCATCTACCCAGAATAAAAGCTTTCGCATCGGAACATATTCTCCAAAAGGAACCAGATGAATTTTGTCATACCTGCCCAGAATTTTTTCCCCATAAGGAGCAAGCAGGTAAACACTGTTAAAATAGGCTTTCTTCCCGTTCTTTATCTCTTTGCTTATGCTTCCGAAAAGCAAATAACAGGGAAACTGGCTTAAAGCATTACGCAGGGCAGGAGACTGCTCCCAGCTTAAATTAAAATAAGTGGTGACCGAGGCTTCAGGCCAGATAATCAGGTCTTTGGGCTCTTTGAGAAGTTTGCGGGTTAAATTCTCCTGAAGGGAAATGCTTGCCCAGAAATACTCTGGGCTCCATTTTATGCTCTGGTCAATATTGGGCTGAACAATTCCTATTTTCAAGGCTGGCTCATCTTTTAAGCTTTTATCTATTTGTTGGAGCCGGAGTCTTCCATAAATTAAGCTTAATGCCAGAATCAACAAAAAAATGATAAATACCCCAGCACGTTCTCCGATTTTTTCCCGGGAGAAAAAAACCACAAAAAAGACATAATTACCTAATAACACCAGCCCGGAGACCAGCCAAATCCCGCCCAGGTCTGCAATCTGGATCAGGCTTAAAAATTTATACTGGCTCAAGCCCAGAAGTGTCCAGGAAAATCCTCCAAAAGGAAAAAAGGAGCGAAGATATTCCAGAACCACCCACCAGCAAGTAGCAAAAATCCCCTTCCAGAAAACCGAAAATTTCAATGAAGTTTTTTCCAAACTCCCGCGAAACCAGACATATCCCAGGCAGAAAAATCCGGAATAAACTGAAAGAATTAAAACTAAGAGCAATAAAGCCAGCTCAGCCAGAAAACCGCTCATACTGGCATAGGTGGTCATACAATAGGGAATCCAGTAAAGAATTCCCAGCCAGCTAACCAGACCAAAAAAAATACCGAGCAAAAATGCTCTTTTAGGAGAAGAATCTTCCAGAGCAAGAAAAAGCCCGAAAAGTCCGACCCAGGCAATTCCGCCCAGACTGATTCCCTGAGGAAGGGGAAAGGAAAGAAAAAGCAATACCCCGCTCAGCCCAGCAAAAAATATCTGCTGAAAAAGTTTTTTATAATTATCTCTCATTTGCCTTCTCTAGCTTTTCTAAAAGCTCCTTTTCCTTTTCCCGCATTTTCTTGGCTTGTCTGCCTCCATGCTCGTGTTCATAACCGAGCAGATGAAGGATGCCGTGAATCAAAAGGATATCAAGTTCTTTTTCTAGAGAATGTCCCTGAGCCTCTGCCTGCTTTTTTGCTTGCTCCACAGAAATAACAATATCTCCCAGAACCGGATCCGCAGGGTCTGCTCCTTCTCCCTCCCTTTGAGCAAACGCTAAAACATCAGTGGGACGGTCTTTTTTTCTCCAGAGGCGGTTCAGCTTTTGAATCTGAGGATTATCAACCAGAAGAATACTTAATTCTGCCGGGCTAACCCCCAAGTCTTTTAATAGCTTCTTTGCCTTTGCCCGGAGTTGGTTCAGTGGCACTTTGCATTTTTGCTGATTCTGAATCCAGACCATGATCCTTCTTCCCACCACTGGCTCCTTTTTCCACTGGCTCTGGATAATCCGGACGAGAATGATACATCGCACCCAGCACCTTAACAAAAGCCTTGGCAATCTCATGCAGGTCTTTCAGGGTAAGCTCGCATTCATCTAGCTGTCCGTCAATAAAAGCTCGGTTAATCAGGTTATCCACTGTGCCTTTAATCTTAGCCGGGTTGGGGTCCTGAATGGTTCGGGAGGCACTTTCCACGATATCCGCCAGCATCAAAATTCCCGCTTCTCGAGTTTGGGGCTTGGGACCAGGATAGCGAAAATCTTCTTCTTCTATGGTATCTACTTCCGGATTCTCCATCTCTTTTGCCTTCTCATAAAAGAATTTCATCAAGCTGGTTCCGTGATGCTGGCGGATGCCTTCAATTACTTCTCGAGGAAGATGATACTTTTCCGCCAGCTCTATTCCTTCTTTGACATGATTGATTAAAATCAAAGCACTCATTGTGGGCTTAATTTTTAAATGAGGATTTTTCCCTTCCCGCTGATTTTCTGCAAAATATTCCGGCTTATTCAGCTTGCCAATATCGTGATACATTGCCATTACCCGGGCTAAAATCGGGTTAGCCCGGATTCCCTCTGCAGCTGCTTCGGCTAGATTTGCCACCAACAAACTGTGCTGATGAGTTCCCGGAGCATGAAGGCTCAACCGCTTAAGAAGAGGATGCTCCTGATTTAAAAGCTCCAGCAATTTAATATTGGTGCTGTAATTAAAAATGGATTCTAAAGCGGGAACCAATCCAGTAGTTAAAATCGCAGAGAGGATTCCTCCCGAGAAAGCAAAGATGCTGTTATATAAAAGTAGTTCTTGGTCTTGGATGTTCTTCTGCATCAAGGCAAAAGCAAAAACCATAATCACATTGACCAAGCCGAGGAAAACTCCTGCCCGAAAAATTTTACTTCTTTGCTCGCAAACCCCAACCTCATCTGCGACCACCAGACATCCAATCAGATGATACAAAACCGGATAGAGATCGAAATTCAAAACCAGCCCGCTAAAGCCAGCTAAGAGCAAACTATAAATTACCGCTACCTCGCTGTTTAAAATCATCCGCACCACCATAGCACTACCAGCAATTCCTGCCAGATAATAAAAACTCACTTCCTCGGGAAGGGAAAAGATTTCCTTTAAATTCCCGCCCAGATAAACCACCAGCTTGAGAATCAAAAGGCTCACCACCAGACAGAGACTTAGAAAAATTAAATCCTTAAACTGGAGTTTAAATTTTTTAATATTCCGCTCCGCAAAATGATAGCTAAAAAACTGTCCTAAAGTTAAAATAATCAAAAGCCCTAAAAATAAAATCCCGCCTCCAAATTTCTGCCCCCGGTTTTGAATTGCCTGAAGCTTCTTCCATTGCTCCAGCTCGATTCGGTCTCCCCGCCGGACAATAACCTCTCCCTTCTTTAGTTTAAAATATACCGGCTTTACCGCCTCTACTTTTTCTCTTTTTGCCTGCTCGGTTGCTTGCTTGTTAAAAGTAAGATTTGGTCTTAAAAGCTCACCGATGATTTCTCCCATCACCTGCTTTAAATTATTCGGGTAGCCCGCAAATTCCTTCCTGATTAAGTAGGAAAGCTCCCGACGAGCCTGTTTCAAATCCTTGATTTGAGAAAAATCTCTGAGCTCTCTTTGCTCATCAGTTTGAAGGTTATGAACAACTATCCCCTTGCCCTCTACTTTTTCTAAAATCTCCCGGTCAATCACAATCGGAGATTGATAAAGCTGATCAATAACCCGCTCTGCCCGGTTTAATATTTCCGGGTCAAAATAAAATCGCTTTAAGAGCTCAAGCTCCTCTTGCTTCAGCTCTACTCCCAGCTCGCTGAGCAGTTCTTCTTCTCTTTCCTTGCGAAAGGATTCTGGAACCGTGATGGCTTCTTCTTTTCTGGATTTGCTGATTGGATAAAGCTCTCTCATCTTAACAAAAAACTCAGAAAGTTTGTCCTTTAGCTCCTGCGCCATTTGGGGAGCATAATCATATACTTCCTGAGCTGATTTTTCTGCCTGCTTTTTGTGTTCCTCGGTAGTTACCCGGTCTTCTACTTCCAGGTCTCTTAATATCCTGATGGTTTTATCCGCAATCTCTCCCACCTGATACTTTTTCGCGGTGATATACTGGCGAGGATAAAAGATAATTAAGATTAGAGCCACCGAAACCAGCAGGTATAACAGCCAGCGCATTAAATCCTGCTGGGATTTGTTCAACCTCGCCAGCCAGTTTTCCCAGGCAGGTTTTTTTGGAGAAGGAAGAAGAGATTTCTTCGCTTTAGGACTTAAAGCCATAAACTCAAACCCCGGCTAGGGTTCCTCTTTTTTCTCCCTCTGTTTACGTTCATCCTCCTCATAAGCCCGGATAATTTCCTGAACCAACGGATGACGGACAACGTCCTCCTCAGTAAAATAACTAAAATGAATTCCTTTTATTTCTTTCAAGATTCTGCTCACATGCACCAGCCCGCTCTCCCGGGGCTTTTCCAGGTCTATCTGGGTAATATCTCCGGTGATAACCGCCTTGGAATCAAAGCCCAGTCGGGTTAAGAACATCTTCATCTGTAAAATCGTGGTGTTCTGGGCTTCATCTAAAATCACAAAGCTGTTATTCAGGGTTCTTCCCCGCATAAACGCTAAAGGAGCCACCTCTATTACTCCTCGCTCAATCAAGCGAGCCGCTCGGTCAAAATCCATCATATCATGAAGTGCATCATAAAGCGGGCGGAGATAGGGGTTAACCTTTTCCACCAAATCTCCAGGCAAGAATCCGAGTTTCTCTCCGGCTTCCACCGCCGGCCGGGTGAGAATAATTCTGCTCACCACCCCTTCACTTAAAGACTGAACCGCCATTGCCATCGCCAGATAGGTCTTACCCGTGCCCGCCGGACCTATGGCAAAAACAATATCATTATTGCGAATTGCCTCCATATATTCCTTCTGTGCCAAGCTCTTGGGTAAAATCGGCTTTCTTCGTCCGGAAACCGCTACTCCTTCCCGGTAGAGCCGTTCCAGATGAAGATGCGGGTCTTTAGCAAGCATCTTTACCGCTGGTTCTATGTCATGCTCGGTTACCGCATAGCCTTTCTTCAAAAGACGATAAAGCTCTTTCAGAACTCGCTCCACCACCCTCACCCCGGACTCTGAACCCAAAATCCGAACCGCGTTGCCCCGGGCACGAATCTCCACCTCAGTGAGCTCCTCAATCCTCTTCAAATTCCGGTTATGCTCACCATATAATACCCGGGCTAAGTTGGTATCTTCTAATGTTAAATCCCGGCTATATTCCATTTTTTGGTCCATCTTTCTTTTAATAGTTTCAAAGCCCGTGCTTTCCGCAGCGGGCTTTCCATTATTAGCCTTAATTTTTACCCTATATTTATTATTTTACCTTCTGAAAAAAATGCAAGTCTTTTTCGCTTAAAAGCCCATCCCGAACCAATGCTTCTAAATTTTCTGGATAGCTCCCTTTCTCCAGCCGATAAATCTCCTGAGCCTGATTTAAACGCTCCTCAATAAATATATCTCCTTTCCTTTCTGCTCTAGAAAATCCCCGGGAAAACAATATAATCCCTGAGCCAATGAGAGCTAAAAGAACCCCGAACAAAATTCCAGAAATAATTTTGGGAAGAAGCAAAGACCTTTTCCCTTCTGGTTCTTTTTCCTTGGGCAAAGAGACAAGCACTACCCTCTGCTTTTTGCTCAGGTCTGCAAGAATTTTTGCGGTATCAAATCTACTCTGTCTGGCTAAAACTGCAATATGAATAATATTCCTTTTACCATCCACCAGCCGATAAATTTGAGTTTCCACCGGCTCCAGACGGTCTTGAAGACCAAACTCCCCGGGTTTTTTCTTGAACACCGCTCCGAAAGAGCCGACCTCTCCCATAACCAGCTTCCATTCATCCCTCACCCTATACCCATCCATTAAGATCTGTTCGGTATCCAGATTAAGGGATGTTTCTGGATGATAGTTAACCGGCTCCGCTTCAAATTCATATTCTCCTTCCCGAAGCAAAAAGAGCTGATGAATTAAATCCAGAGCCCGAATCCGCAAAAGTTTAACCAGATTCTCCCGAGAAATTATCTCCAAATTGAGCAAAACCTCCTCCAGCCTTTTCAGCTCCTTCTTTGCCCGATTTTGAGCAAGTTTAATCTGCTCCGGGGTTACCAAACCTGACAAAATCAAATAATCCTCCAGCCGCTCCCCGCTCTCTTCCGGTTCCTTATCCAGTTGAACTATTCTCCCCTGGTCAATTAATATCTGATAGCGACCCTCTTCTGCTTCCACCTCCAGTTTCCCACTTCGCCTTTGAAGACTGATCAACTGTAAAATCTCGCTGATTCCAAAATCCTTCAGTGAGCCCCGAAGCCCCATTTAAACCTCCAGATAATAAAGACGATGATATGCCCATACTGAAGCCAGTCCCAAAAGCAAATAAATTAAAAATCCCAGCCCCGCCCAGATATGTAGCCCGGCTGAAAAAGGCATAATAGCTAAATGATATTTACATCCACTCCAGAGCCAGCTTAAAAATATCATTGGAAGAATCAAAAATCCCAGTCCTGCCCCGGCTCTTTCCTCAAAAATCAGCCCGGCTCCCGGGAAAATTATACTGAAAATAACTCCCAGCCAGCCGGTTAGCTGGTGATATCTCCTGACCTTAATCCGCTGAGAAATTTTTACCTTCGGGTCTGAAACCTTGCCAGAAATAAAAACCCGATAACAAACTATACATATATCTTCCTGACCACTCGCCGGCAGGCATTTTTCACATATCACCCGGCCACAATACTTACAGAGCCTTAACCTTTTCCTCCCCAGCCAAGAAAAGAGGACTATGCCTAAAAGTAAAAATAATCCCCGAAATTTGCCTTCTTTAAAAAAATTTTCTTGGAATTTTAGTTTTAAATCTTGTTCTATAAATTTGGCGGGAACTGGAACCCGAGCAGGAATAAAATTTTTACCTCCAGCTTTTTTCAAAAGGTCTAAAAAAGATACCATTTCAGCAGAAAGTTCTCTTGCCCGCTGATATTCCTGGTCCGAGGCATCAAAATCCCGAAGCTCAGAATAAATCTGGCTTAAATTATAATATACTTCTGCTGGAGGCTTGGGTAATTTTTTAGCCTGATACAATGCCTCCTCTGCCTGTTCCAGTTCCCCCAGCTCCAAATAAAGACAGGCTAAATTATTATAGGCAATCGCTCCCAGCTCCGGCGATTTAACCGCAGTGAGCAGAAGCCGGGCAGAGGTGGAATATTCTCCAGCCCTCCGCTCTGCCTCAGCCCGAGCAAGAAGCAAGTAAGGAGAAGCATTTTGCGTTTCTACCCTCCGAAATAAATCCAGATCTGCCCGGCTGAGTAATCCGATGCCTGCCCGAAACTCTGAAATTGCTAAATCCCTTCCAGCCAGCTGAACCAATTCTTGACTCCTTTTACATACCCCTCCCTCCAGACTAAAGCACAGAATTAAAATTAAATAGACTATCTTGAAAGAGAGTGAAGAAAATATTGCTGATAAAATCCCTGCCCAGAGCAAAATCGTCCATAAATCTCCTAGAAAAGAAAAAGGAAGAAAAAGCAAAATAAAAAAAGATAGCCACCCCACCAACCGATATTCCTTGGGAAATAAATCCATAAACCAGTGAAAAAATATCCTTCCACCCCGAGCAATTCCCAGCAAGGAAAAAATCAAAATCAGAAGCTTGAGCAAAAAACTTAAGCTTAAGCCAAGACGGGCTTTTAATCCCAGCCGATATAACAAATCATAACCAATCGCCCTTTTTGCACCTTTGAATTCTTCAATTGCTTTTTCCAGAGAAAAATGAGCTGGATCCAAGAAATACCAGAAGCGATAAAAATAAAGCTCCGCACAATCCGGAGCAAAATACCGGCTGTAAGTTAAAAGCTTCTCCCTTTCCTGAGCTTGAATTTTATCTGCCAGATGAATAAGGGCAGCAGAATAAGCGGGCAGGTCTCTCATCCCAATTTCCGTCATCCGCCCCAAAGCCCGCTCCAGAAAAACATAACCCTGCTCATACTTCCCTGCCTGAAAAGAAATAAGCCCCTGATGAAAAGCGGTGTAAACTTCTTCCGGAACCAGTTGATAGTTATAAATCTCAGCCCGAAGTCCAACATTCACCAGAAAATAAAAAATAATTCCGACCAGCTTGATTTTCTTACTCATATTGGATATTTGCTATCATAAGTTTAAATATTTTTCAATGGAAGGATTTTTGGGAAAATAAAAGCCCATCTGCCAGGGGAGGATGGTTGAGCCCGAGCCTTCCACTTCCGCTCAGCTCCCTGGCATTTTCCGCTCCGCTCCGCTTCCTGCCCCTCGCAGATGAGCTTTTATAAATTTATCCGCTTCGCTTCCTGAATTAAATCCGAGCGATGCTGATTAATAAACTCCTCCAGGTCTTCTCTGCTTAAATTAAACTCACTTAAAGTATCTTCTAAAATTTCCTCAATCTTTTGGTCTTTGGTGCCTTTTAACTCCCCACTCAGCTTGACCAGAGCAGGAAAATAGCAGGGGTTAAATCTGAAATTCTCTTCTACCAGTTTTATAATTTTATCTTCTTTTGCCATTTGAAAATTTTTTATCATATTTAATTTATCTTGTCAAGGAAAAAATCTATATATGGAAAAATTTTTTAAAATTGCCCTAAAAATTGAGTTTTTAAAGTTAAAAATTAGGATAAATGAAATTTTTATTGCTTATCAGAATTTTAATTGATAAAATTTTTTTAATGGAAAAGAAATATCGGCTGAGAAAGGAGATAAGTTTAGGAAAAGAATTCTGGGTGGATGAGCTGGAGGCTAGCTGGCTTAAGGGATTTCAGCTCAGGAAGGGGAAGCTGATAAGTTTATGTGATAAGCGGGGAAGATGGTTTCGGGCACGGGTGGTGGAAAGGCAGGGAGAGAGAATTAAGCTTTTAGCTTTTGAGGAATTGGGAGGCAGGCTAGAATCCAGGTTATTTTCGACTCTGGTCCAGGCGATTCCCAACAAGGAGCGGATGGAATTGATTATAGAGAAGGCGGTTGAGCTGGGGGTGGATTTGATTCAGCCGGTTTTTACTCTTCGTTCCTATCAACTTTCTGACCTCCCTCAGAAAAAATGGCATCGCTGGCAGGAGCGAGCCAGAAGGGCAAGCGAGCAGTGCCGACGGGGCACAGTTCCTTTAGTTTTAGAGCCTGGTTCTTTAAAAGAGGTGGTGGGTAATTTTTCTCAAATGGATTTAAAAATAGTTCTCTGGGAGAGAGAGAAAGAGCGAGGTCTTAAAGAGGTTCTGGAAGAAAAGAGAGGAGCCAAAAGTGTGGTTTTAGTAAATGGACCCGAGGGGGGACTGGAGCAAGAAGAAGTTGAATTTTTGAATAACTCGGGCTTTATTTCCGCATCTTTGGGCGCACGGATTCTTCGCACCGAGACTTCTGCTATCATTGGGCTGGGACTGGTTCAGTTTTATCTCGGAGATTTGGGAGAGATAACCTGGAGAGGAAGATGAAAAAAAACCAGATTATTTTTCTTTTCCTTCTGCTAACCAGCGTTTTGATTTTAATTTTCATTTACTTATATCCGGATTTCTGGAATGGTAATTCTGAGTATGAGTGGCGGGTGCTCTGGCACGGAAGAAAAAAATGGGCGGTTTTGGTCTTTTTTATCTGGATAGCGGTGTTGTGGATATTTTTTGAGCTGGGGAAAATTGTAGAAAAGATTTTCAAGGGAAAATCCGGGCTGATTTTTGCCCTGATTTTATTCCTTCTGGGGGGAGGGGCTTTTTTTGTTTTCAGTCAGATTAACCAATATGCCGGCTATGAACTTTTAATTAAAGTTTTTGTGCCAGACCATAACAGTTATTATGTTGATGCTCTTCGGTATCGGAGCAAGAAAGAGCTGGCAAACGTTTATAAAAATAACTTACTTTCTTTGCATACCCACAGCCGGACTCATCCCCCATTTGTGCTCTGGCTTTTTTTCCGAAGTAATGAGTATGCTCAGCAGAGTCAGGGTTTAAAAGCTTTATATAAAAAGCTGGTTTCGGACCAGGTTATTCAGGAGCTGAAGAGACATTTTCAGGTTTCATTAGGGGAGCAGGCAGGCGGGTTTTTATCCGCAATTATAATGCTTTTTTGCGGGGCGGTGAGTTTGGTTCTTTCCTATTTTATCCTGCGAAGGTTTTATCCGCCTTTATTCTGCTATTTTGCTGGACTGGGGATTATAAGTGCTCCCATCTATTCTCTTCGTGCTCCAGTGATGGATCAGGTTTTTGGTATTTTTATCCTGGCTCCTTCACTGCTGGTTTTAGCTAAATCAAGAAGTCTTTATCTGAGAATGATTCTTGCCGGGATATTTCTGGGTTTTGGAATCTGGATGAGCCCCGGGGTATGGTCAGGGATGCTTTTAATTTTTTTACTCTTGCTGGCAGAAAACCGGCAAGAGAAAAAGCCTTTGAAAGAATTATTTTCTAAAGAGCAGATTTTGGGCTTTTTTTTGCTTTTGCTTTTTTTATTCGGGACTATTATTTTGATTTCCTTTTGGATGGGAATCAGCTATCTGGAGGTTTTTCATCTGAACCGGCTCGGATTTCATTTTAATAATCAAATTGGAGGAAGGTTACATCACTGGAAATGGATGCTTTTTAATCCTTACGAGTATTTATTCTGGCTTTCACTTCCATTTATCTGGGGACTTCTGGGAAAAATTATCAAAGAAATCAAAAAATTTCAGGAAAAAAGAGAATTAGAGGATTATTTTTTCTGGGCTCTGATTGGCTTCTTCCTGATTTTGGATTTATCCGCTCAGCTTTGCTATGAATCTCCAAGATTGCTCTGGTTTTTAAGCTATCTGATGGGTGCCAGCCTGCTTTCTGGTCTTTTTAATATGAAAAATTTTCATAGTTATAAATGGTTGATAGTTTATAGCCTGAGCGGTGCTCAAACCTGCCTTTTCCACTTAATTTATTGATAAATTATTGATAAATATAGAAAAATTTTAGCTTGCACTTGTCTGATTTCTGATTCTTTAAAGATTATGATTGCCTGGCAAATTTAAACCAAGAAAAAATTTTAAATTTAGAGTTGTGGCATATAAAGCTGTTGAAAAATAATAAAAAAAATAATAATAAATTTCTTTGAACCTAGATTCAAAATTTGAATCATAATTAAATTTTTTTAGTCTAAATTATAGAAAAATTAAGCAGTTAGATTAAATGAATTTAAAGCGGAAAGAAAGGGAAATAAAAGAAAGATTGCCAAGCGGAGAAATTTCCAATTTTGGCACAAGAGATGCATAAGAAAATTATCGGGAGGTAGAAGATGCCAGAGAAGGAAAGAGGATTCAGCTTGATTGAGGTTTTGATTGCCCTGTCAATTTTAATGGTAGGTCTAATTGCAATTGTTGGTTTGCAGGTTGCTGCGATTCATTATGTTGGGGTAGCCCGGCATCGTTCAGAAGCGATTCAGATTGCGAGTCAGGTGATGGAGTATTTAAAAATCGTCCCGGCGGACCGTGTGAATATGAATCCGTCAACAGTCTTTACTGATTCGGAAGGCAATCGCTTCGTTGATATTGACGATTCCCCTTTACTTTATGATGGGGTAGTGGCAGATGGAAGAGTTACCTGGCATAGATTTGGCTTAATGAGCTCCACCGGTGAAATCAAAAGAGACCTTAATCAATGGAATGTTGGTGATTCAAAATTCTCTTATATGGTGGTTTATGCGGTTGAATGGGGAGGAAATAATGGAAGTATATTTTTACCTGCGAATGTTAACCAGGACCTATTTAAAAAACCGGGCTTAAAAAGGTCGTTGGATCTAGCAACATCCTATCTTCCGGAAATCATTCCCGGTGCAAATCAGATTTATCTGGAGGTAAGAGTAGGCTGGCTAGAGTCAACTGATATAAAGGAATTAAGGGCAGAGGGATTTATTGCTGGCAGTGACCCACCAATCATAGAATGTTATAAGCAAGTGCTTAGTAACGCACCCAAAACTGGAAACTTGGATTTTTTCCCAAAACGCTATATTTCCATTAAAGCTATTAGAGATCTTAGCGCAGACTAAAAGGAAGGGACAAAAATGAGAATAAAAAACTATAAAATTCAAGCTTTTACCCTGATTGAACTTCTTATTGCTTTAGTTATTGGCTCAATAGTTTTTTTAGGAGCTTACACATTTCTTGCACAACAACAAAAGACTTTTCGTAGGCAAACCGAGGCGATCAGACAGCAATCCAGCCTAAGGATGGTGCTTTATTATATTACCAAGGACCTTGCCAATGCCGGGTTTACCGGGACTCCTTTAGGGCTTGAATCCGCAATCCAAACAGCAAAAGAAAATGGATATTCTATGCCTGCCCGGGTAGTGAGAACCATTCCACCTTCCGCTGAATTTAGTGATTTAAAAAATAATGAGGACAAGCCTTTGGATATATTAGAAATCTGGGCAAATTTTTCCGGTTTGACCACCACCATCACAAATTCAATTAATCCGGGTGTCAGTCAGTTTTATGTTCAGGACCCGAGCGTTTTTGAGATAAATGTCTGGGATGATTCTCAGGGGCAAACGGTTACATTTCATCCTCCTGGATTTATTCTTGGCACTCTGAGTATGGCGAAGGGCGAATATCATTCTTTAGGAACGGTAAATCCTTCGAGTTCTCTCATTTCTTCTTCGGAAATGATTACTTCAGTATACAATCCGGGAGATTTGGTTGCCCCTGTCTGGAAAAGAGTTTACTTTGTTCAAGAAGACTCCCAGCAAAATCGTTTTCTGGTAAGGAGGGATTACTACCAAGAAAACTCTGTTGATACGGTAATGGGGGAAAATATTGTGGATTTTCAGGTATTCTTTGATACCCAAGACCCAAATACCGGGCTGATGACTATTGAAGCTGACCCGGATACAGATATCATTGACCCCTGCACAATCCGGGCAGTAAGAATTGTAATAACTGGTTTAATTCAAACTCCGGATATGCGGATTCCGAGCTATTTCAGGTTAAGCAAGAGGGTATTAATTCGGAATCTCTGGTTGGACCCAGGTTTTGACCATCAATGCTTAAGTACCCCATAAGGAGGAAAAAATGATATTAGAAAAATATTTGCGTCAAGTTAAAGAGAAAAAAGAGCAGGGAGCGGTATTGGTTACAGCTATTATCATTCTCACCTTACTTGAGATTTTAGGGTTTGCTTTGATCACGATGAGCGAGGTAGAGGCAAGCGTTGCCTCTAACTTAGCCCGGAACGAGGAAGCTTATTATTCTGCGGAACAGGGAGTTTATATGGGTATGTTATGGATTAGTCAAAATTCGGCTTTATTAAGTCAGGTAGGAATTTCTCAAACTGTGGATAGTTCTACATTTCAGGGTAAATCCCAGGATTATACCTGGGGTCAGAATTCCTGGCCCTATTTAAGATGGGAAACAACCATTACCAATCTTGGCTATGCTCCTTATGAAAGAGGTAGAAGAACTGATGTTGAAACTTACATATATCGCATTGAAAGTAATGGACAGAGCACCGGTCAGATTACAAGAAGACTTCGTGTGGAATTCTCCTTCTCACCAGAACTGAGTGGAGCAGCAAAAAAACAGAGACCAGAATATCAGATTCAGACCCCAACAGGTGTTACAACTTTAAAAGGCAAATTAGCAATTTATAGATAGAAAGCCACCAGAAAGGAGGTAGGAAAAATGTTTGGTCCTGGCAAATTCAATTGGTCAAAGATGTTAGGGGTTCTGCTTATTGGATTCACATTCCTTGGAATAGGAAAGAAGCTAAAAGCAGGTGTAGACCTACCATTTTATGCGGCGGTTTCCGCCAAGCCCAATGTTTTAATTCTTTTAGATACCTCCGGAAGTATGGAATGGTATCCGGACCAAGCTCGCACTGCCCCAGTGGGTCAGCGGAGAATTGATGTTGCCAAGCGGGTTTTGACCGGAACTGGAAGAACCCCGATCACTTATGAGGATAATTATGTTTATATGGGGCAGGGAAATGGTTCCCGGAGCCTTTATGATGACTTGTTCAATGCCGGGGTTTTTTTAGAAATTTTGCTGTTGTATGAATATGAAACTTACAAGTATCGGATTATCACTGTTGATGAATACCAGCAGAATAAGAATGACCCGGATTTCACCAGCCGACTCTACTTTACCAATAAGGATTCAATAGATGTTATGTTCGGCACCGACTTAACCGAAGAGGTCTATCCGCTGAGCAAACTTATGATTGAACAAAATAAATTTGTGGCCAGAGAAGCACACTCTGGGATGGACATAGATGGTGATGGTGCTTATCCTGGTCAGCTCCATATAAGACCGGTTTTCAAGCTTGTTGACCAAGACCCCGATGCCCTTTATGACCCGGATGGAAATGGATGTGACGACTCTGGGGGAAAATGTTCCTACAAAGGAATGCTCTTACGATATTATGGCGCTCAGCAAGATGTTTATATTATTCGGGTTTATAAAGATTCTCAATGCTATTGGAGCTGGTGGACCTGGAGCTGGCGTCCCTGCTATCGCCCGGCTCCTTTCCCCAGCTCGGGGAACCCAGATGATGATGAGTATTCGGATGTCACCACCTTTATTATCCCGGATTCTCAAGATACCGAACGAGTATTAAGTCAATTAGACCCAAATACTATGAGCTGTCTACCTGATGCTTTATTCTGTAAATCTGTGAGAACACTTCCCAGCTTTATTAACTATCTCCAAAATAATAATGATAATATCACCCCAGATTATTCCAGTTATATCCTAAAAGAAAATATGAGAATCTGTGGAGATGGCTTTGGAGCGGACGGAAATGAAGAGAATTGCAGATGGGACGGAAGGCAAGACCTCAGACCTATCCAGGAGATTGTTCCGGATGATACTCCGGGAGCTACTAAAGTCAAATCTGGCGGGAAATGGACCGAGGAAGAAATCATCGCTAACATTATGAGTGCAATTCCTTATGTAACCGAGGTTGATGCCTGGGGACCTGACCAAGAAGCGGATGGAATCGTTGGTCCTGAATTTACCGAGGAAGTAGGTTCCACGAGAAAAGATATAGCTATTCGCCAGGGTCTGGATTGGTGGAACTCCGAGAGCAAATATCAACCTTATGACAAAACTCTTTGTATTGATAACCCGTATTTCTGCGACTTCTTTGGATATGAGGAGGATGGAGAACATATTTTCACCGGTCTGCCTTATGATGTCCTCGCTACTGAACAGCCAGGAATTATGGATATTTATGATGCCAGATATGGGTTTATGATTTTTGATAGCAACAATAATGACAGCGACTTTCCCGGCAGAGGTGGGAATTTAATCTGGAACCTCTCAGAAGGAAGCACCGAGAATGCCTGGCTTCAGGAGGTGATTGCTCAAAACGATGAAAATTCAGATGGTGCGATTGGCGACCCATCAAATCCGATGGTAATCAATCTTCTCAATAATCCTAACGGATGCACCCCAATTGCCGGAATGTTAAGAGATGCGTTCACTTATCTTTATGCTCATTATTTTGACCCAGCCGGTCTTGACCGCCCGGACTTTAACACCTATGACCCCAATCACGACCCCTATCCGAGTATGTATGGTCACTGGGATCCGGATGAATGGGATATGGAAGACTTTAACGGGCATATTTTATTGAATGACCCATATTACTACTATCAATGCAGAAAAAATAATATCATCTTTGTTACTGATGGTGGTCAGACCTGCGGAGAGCCCTGCCTTGACTCCTGGGACTGCTATGAAACAGTTGACCAACCCGATGAATTAGAAGAAGTCTCCGCTGTCCAGACCAAATATGTCAGCTATTTTGTTGACCCCAGCTCTGTAATAGGAACTTATCAGCAAGGGGATTGGCTTCCAACCAAAGTCTATTTGGTTGGATTTGGTCTCACCACAGCAAGTGGAGCTGATACTTATGCAATGGACCAGCTGGAGCGAATGGCAGATGCTTCCGACCTGCCAGATGACCCAACAGATATGACCGACCCGCTGTATGCGAACAGCGAAACCGATTTAATTACCGCTTTGAACTGGATTATGACCAAGATTTTAGAAGGAAGTTATACCCGTTCCCTGCCTACTATGAATACAAATCTGACTCAGGCTGCTGCTGGTTATTTTGATGTAGTTGCGGAAGATTATCTCTGGCAAGGGCATTTGATTGCTACGGACCCTATTTCCTTTGAAGGTGCCACCACGGAGATAAGTGTGGAGCCGAAATATGATGCTGGAGAAATTCTTAATCAAAGGGATCCGGACACCAGACAGATCTTTACCAGTATATTTGATACTCTAAATCTGAGCTGGGAGAAGGTGGATTTTATTTCCAGTGAAGCCAGCACTTTATATGATTATCTTTTTGCGGAAGCTCAAATCGACCAGGATGGAGACGATGACCTGGATGATACTGATGCTCAGATTTTAATTGACTTTATCCGTGGAAGCGAAGGTGTTACTTACTTGGATTATTACGAAACCCCAAAACAATGGCGTTTGGGAGCTATTTATCATTCAGTGCCTAATTCTTTCGGTTCAATTGATCCCAATTGGTATCCAGATGATAGTTTTAAAGCCTTTGCCGAGGAATTTGGTAATAATCCAGAAATTCTTTATGTTGGAGCACTGGATGGTATGCTTCATGCCTTCTTCTTTGAAGACCCGGACGGAGACGGAAGCAGAACCCCACTTGAGGAAGCCTTTGCCTACGTTCCCAACTATCTTCTTCCCAAACTTTACCATTTAAGGTTGGGAGAGCAGGAAAGTTATGTTGATGGTGACCCCAAGATTGCCGTGATGAGAACCAGCTGGGAATCTCCATTTCCGAGTGATCGCTGGTGCGATGAAGACGAAGGCTGGTGCTGGAGAACCAAACTGTTTTGCGGATTAAGAGATGGTGGACCGGCTTACTTTTCTCTGGATATCACCGAGGTAAGCAGAGAACTCGGACACGCAGGCGATGATGTCTTGGTTGGGTGGGAATTTACTGATGGAGATACTGTTACGGACCAGTATGATTCCATTCTGGGAAATTCCTGGAGTAGCCCGGTTATTACCGAAATTCTTTATCAACCGGAAGGAGAACCGCTTGATACCAGGGTGGCTTTAATTTTTGGAGGCGGAAAAGACCCAGCCGGGGCTAATGGAACTCCTAATAAAGGCTCCTGGCTTTATATCTTGGATGCAGACCAGGGCATTCCATTGCAAATTATCCCGGTACCTTCTGTGGAACAAAAATGCGAGATAGAGATAGAATCCGGAGAAACCACTCTTATTACTCCTCAATTATATGCAGAAAAATGCGATAAAAAAGATAAAAATATGAATCAGGTTCCGGGTGATGTCAAACTTTTAGATGTTAACCGAGATGGATTGCCAGATTGGGGATATTTTGGAGATTTTGAAGGAAGAATCTGGAAGCTGAATATTCACAACTCGGACCCAGAAAAATGGGGAATCTGCCTCTTCTTTGATACCGGAGATAAAGGAGCATATAATATTACTTCCTCTGGAATAGTGGAACCGCAATGTGATGGAGACCTTTCTCTTTATGGTGGGAAAAAGGGACCTCCCTGTGTCGATGCTAATAAACGAAGACCCATTCTTTATTCTCCGGATATTACCAGAGCTCCTGTCGGAGAAGGTTTCGTAATTTATTTTGGAACCGGACATGTGGAAGAAACTCAAGAAGCATTTGCTCCAAAGAAAAACTATATCTACGCCTTGATTGATGATGACAATATTGATGAATGCACCTACGCTAAAATCTGGGCAGGAGAGCAGGGAAGCGAATCTGGCTGGCCAATTGAGCTTAGTGAAGGTGAAAAACTTATCTCTCCACCAATGGTTACCCTGGAACCTCAATATCCTAACTATCAGGGGGAGGTAACTTTTATTACCTATGACCCAAGTGTAGTTACTAATCCCTGTGCCCCCGGAGTCACTTACGAATGGAGAGTTGATTTTAACACGGGAAGAGGTGCTTTTGTCAGTCAAACCGGCTCTCTGTTAAGAAAAATTCAGCAAGAAGGATACAAAGCAATCAACTATGTGGGAAATGTTCAGATCTC
>CAZKMM010000028.1:0-21924 GCA_964553915.1 uncultured bacterium | reverse complement strand
CCAGCAGGACAACCAGAGGCAAAATCACCATCAAAGCCCAGTTGGTTTTTGCCTGGATTCCATAAATTCCGCAGGGCTGGATAGGAGCTATCCCCGGACAGCCCGGGAAGGGAGGCTGAGCTTCTGGAGGGAGCTGAATCTTTGCCAGGCGGTTATTCCCCAGGTAAACATAATCTGCAATCAAACTTCCATCCGGAGCATATTCTCCAATCAAGTTCCCGAAGATGTCATAAACAAAAATGATATATCCCAGCTCTGCCTTCAGCACCCTCTGACCGAGATGGTCATAGACATAATCTCCAAAGGAGGCTTGGGTGCCGAGGAGAGAAGTAAGCCTCTGGTTATCATTATTGACCAGAATCACCTGATTTTGAAGCTGGTCAGCAATGTAATATTGATATTGATTTATGTTTCCTGCTTTATCATAAGAATATATCTCGGTTTTAATGATGGGGTCTGGGTCTTCTATTTCCCTGATCTGGATTTGGGAGGCGTGGTTGAGGATTTTTCGGGCAAGTTTGTTGTCAATCTCTCTATGCCGAGGCACCGTTGAAATCAAATTTTTCTCCGGATTGATATATACTGAATGCCTTTTCCCCTCCCGTAGAAGAATACAACCTGACTTTTCTAAATGCTGAAGCAGTTCTTTCCGCTTCACTGAAAATTAAATCCTGACTTTAATCTCTTCCCGGCGGGTCTGTTTGTTTTGATACTGTTTTCGGGAAAGCTCTCGATTGGCTTCAATCACCAGCTTAAGAGCTTCTTTAAGATTCTCCCGAGCTTCTTTAAGGGTTCTTCCCTGAGTATTTACCCCGCTAATTTCCTCTACCCAACCAATCCAGAGCCTACCCCGCTTTTCAAATACCGCGGTAAACCTGCTCTCCATTTTGGTTTCCGAGGAAGTTTTAAACTTAACTTTCATTTTCAATTTTATTTTAAAACCAAACCCAACTCCCTTCAAGCAAAAACTGATAAAAGAGTAAATTTGAATCTTTATTCTTTTATAAAGATACTTCTTCAATCAGCCTATAGGCAAGTTAAAGCTGGGAGTCAGACATTTTGGAAAGTATCTTATTGATTTCTTTAAGGAGCTTTTCACCACCCGGTTCTAAGTGCTGGAATTGAAAAAGTTCTGAAAGCGCAACCCCAAGTGCCCTTGCTATTTTTGCCGGATGCCTGAAGCTTGGATTCTCAAACCCTCTCTCAAAACTTCCTAGATATTTATAGTTAATCCCTTCCCATTCGCCCGGTTCCTCAAACTAGCAGAGATTCCTAAAGCCTTTTTAATCTCTTTCTCTGCGGTTATTAATTAACTGCCAGGTAATTGAATGAGATTTTGGTTTTTACTCCACCTTCTCCCCGCATTTGGTGCAGAATTTGGCGCCTGGAGGGAGGTCTGCTCCGCAGTGCGGGCATTTATCCGGACCTTTTAAGGCGTATCCGCAGTTGGAGCAGAAATTAGCATCTTCATCCAGAGTATGACCGCACTTGGGACATTTTTTCACCACCACCAATTGCTCCCCGCATTTCATACAGAAGCGGGCATCTGCGGGCAGTTCCGTGCCACAGCTCGGGCACTGGATTTTTCCGGTCTCCTGAATTTTTTTGACAGCTTCTTCCGGGCTGGCGCCCATTGTCCGGAAAATCAGCCCGGGCATCATTAAGCCGAGCCCGGCTCCAACTCCCATTCCCAAGCCGGCGCCAGCGGCGCCGCCAGCACCTTCTCCGCCTCCAGCAGTAGCGGCATCTCCCATTGCCTTGGCAGCTTTAAACTGCATAAATTTTCCCAAATCCCCCACTGCCTGCATTGCTCCCCGCTCGTCAATCATTTTCTGCACCTCTTCTGGCGGGGTGATGCTCTGGATAAAGAAATCAATCAGCTCAAGCCCGTATTTCTCAAAATCATCTACCAGCCTCATCTTCACTGCCACTCCCAGCTCATCGTAAATTCTCGGGAGATTGAAGATGGTATCCAGCTGTTCGCCGAGCAGGTCATTGAGCCGGCTGACAATCACATCTTTTAAATAATCATGGATTTGCTCGCTCCGATATATTCCCTGAGTGCCCACAATGTTGTTGATAAAAAGCAGAGGCTGGGTCACCCGCATCGTGTAATTGCCAAATGCCCGAAGCCGAACCAAGCCCAGCTCAGAATCCCGAAATGCCACCGGCTCCCTGGTGCCCCATTTTAAGCTGGTAAAAACCTTGAGATTAACAAAATATACCTCCACCCGAAAAGGGCTGGTGGAGCCAAATCCAACTGTGCGGGTTAAAAGCTTGGTTAAAACCGGTAGATTCTGGGTGCTTAAAGTATGCCTGCCGGGTCCAAAGACATCCAGCGCCTTACCATCCCGGAAAAAAACCGCAGCCTGATTTTCCCGGACAATCAACTGGGAGCCATAGGTGGTCTCTGCGGAGCCTTCTTCAGGAATGCGATGAACCAGTTCCTCGCCGGTCTGGTCAAACCATTCAATTACTTCCAATAAGGGCATATCTTTGCTCCTTTCTTTGAAGGCTTGAAATTATTTTCCCTCTTTTTCCAGGGCATATTTATCCCGTTCCTCCAGATGAGAGTCAAATTCTTCTATTTCCCGGTCAAATTCGCTCAGGGCTGATTTCAATTCTGCCTGAGGGCGGGATAAAACCTGCTGGAGTTTTTCTTTTAAAGCTTTTATTTTGCTGAAGAGCTTCTGGTCAAATTCAATCAACCGGTCAAGTTCCTCCTCTGCCATCTGCTCCAGGTCAAAGACTCCACGGTATCCCCGGGAGGCAAACCGGATGCTATCCCGGATTTTTTCCAGCTTATGGGTGGTGCGGTCGAGCAGGTCAAGTCCGGCAAGTCTTCCGGAATCTACCAGCTTCTGCTTTGCCTGATTGAGCTGGTCAATCAGCTCCTGAAGTTTTTTTACCAGCTCCTGGCGAATCAGCTTGTCAATATCTCTTTTTTCTTCCCGCTCCAGATAGGTGCGGAGCAGGGGAATATGCTCCTGGGCAAATTCCAAAAGCCGTTTGGGATAGGTTTTGCTCATTAAATCCTCCCTTTTGCTTAACTTTTTTAAAAATAGCTTTTTTTTCTTTCTGATGCAAGCGAGAAAATAAAAGGCTCCTGCCAGATTCTAGCAGGAGCCTCTTTTTACTGGAAATTTCTGGCTATTTATCCAGCCTCTATCTTGGGCAGTTTTTCCAGGGCTTTTTTAATGGCTTCTTCTGGATATTCATAATCCTGGAGTTTCCCTGCCAGATAGTCATCATAAGCTTTCAGGTCAAAATGTCCGTGTCCAGAATTGTTAAAGAGAATTACCCGCTCTTTTCCTTCCTCCCGGGCTTTGATTGCCTCATCAATCACTGCTTTGATGGCGTGAGCAGTCTCAGGTGCAGGAATAAATCCCTCGGTTTTGGCAAAAAGCATTGCAGCTTCAAAAACCGGATTTTGATGATATGCCACTGCCTCCATCAGCCCCTCTTTAACCAGCTTGCAGATAACTGGATTATCGCCGTGATAGCGAAGTCCTCCCGCGTGAATTCCGGGCGGGACAAAATCATGCCCCAGGGTGAACATCCGAAGGAGCGGGGTCGTCTGCGCAGTATCCCCAAAATCATAGGTATAGATTCCTTTAGTCAGGGTGGGGCAGGCGGTTGGTTCCACCGCCACCAGCCGAACCTCTTTCCCGTTGAACTTGTCATAGGCAAAGGGCATGGCGGTTCCGCCGTAATTACTCCCTCCACCAACACAGCCAATCACCACATCTGGATAATCTCCTACCTTTTCCAGTTGCTTTTTCGCTTCCAAGCCAATGATGGTCTGATGAAGAATGACATGGTTTAAGACCGAGCCAAGAGAATAATGGGTGTCATCATGGGTAACCGCATCTTCCACTGCCTCGCTGATGGCAATTCCCAGGGAGCCGAGGCTGTCTGGATTTTCTTCCAGAATCTTTTTTCCTGCCTGGGTGCGGTTGGTCGGACTGGGATATACCTCTCCGCCCCAGGTCTCCATCAGCACCCTGCGGTAAGGCTTTTGCTCATAGCTGATTTTCACCATATATACTGTGATCTTCAAGCCAAAAAGCATCCCGGCAAAGCAGAGAGCACTTCCCCACTGACCAGCGCCGGTCTCAGTGGTGAGCCGTGTAATTCCTTCTTTTTTGTTGTAATATGCCTGGGCAACCGCGGTGTTGGGCTTGTGAGAGCCAGGCGGACTCACCCCTTCCCATTTATAATAAATTTTTGCCGGGGTATTCAGAGCCTTTTCCAACCGGTGCGCCCGATATAGCGGAGTGGGACGCCACATCGTATAAACATCAAGTACTTCTTCCGGGATTTTTATCCAGCGCTCAGTGCTCATTTCCTGCTCAATTAAGCCCATCGGAAAAAGCGGAGCCAGGTCATCGGGCTTGAGCGGTTCCTGAGTTGCTGGATGAAGCGGAGGGTCAAGAGGAGAAGGCAGGTCTGCCAGAACATTGTACCATTCCCTGGGAATTTCGCTCTCAGATAATAAGATTTTAGTTTCCATTCTCACACCTCCTATCAGTATTTATTGGATTTTTCTGGGAATAAAGAGATTTTTTTCCGGAAAGGAAGTCATTACCCGCGGCTTAAAAGCCGCGCCATCGCCCGAGAGAGAAGTATAAGCAAGGGTTTTGTAGCTTTTCCATCAAGGAAAAATTTATATCTTAATCTGGAAAAAATGTCAAGAGCTAATTTAAAAATATTTGGAAAAAAATTTTTTCGCGGAGAAAAAAATCTTTCTTTTAAAAAGATGCTCTGGTAAAATTTGGGCAAAGAAAAAGGAGGGAGGAGATGCGCAGGTTATTTTTCGGGCTGGTTTTATTGGTTTTTGCCGGGGGATTGAATTCTCAGGAGCTGAAGTGGAGCGATGGGGTATTTTTATCGGGCGCTCCTACTTATGTAAGTGAATTTGAGACCCGGTTTCGGGATAATGGCGGACCTATCAGCCCGTTTGGGAGTCATTTTGGGATAAAAGCTAGGGCAGAGGATAAGAGCATCGGAGCTATTCTGCATTATGCCTGCGCCACCGGGGTGCATATTCTTGATTATTCCCGGACTGGCTTGGCTGGGATAAGCTCGGTGCGGTTTCTGGTTAATGGTAAGCTGGTCAAATCTGCAAAGGAGCGAAGGATTCATTTTGAATATTTTGGGATTGAGGAGCGGGCTCAGGCAGAGGGATTAAGACTTCTTTCCCGGGCAAGTTTTCTTGGTCAGGACCAATATTTACTTTCCTATCAGCTCACCAATACTACAAGGGAGCGGATTTCTCTGGTTCCGATTTTTTATTTTGAGAAAAAAGCCCGAAAGATGAACTTGGAGAAAAAGGAGCGGGGGGTAGTTTTAAAATTTCGGGTTCAGCCCACAATTGGAGGAGGGAAGAATTTTCTTGGAGTGGTTCCTTCTTTTTCTGAGTTTTCGGTTCTGGCAGGAGATAAGCCGGGAGATTTTCAGGTTCAGGGAAAGGAGGTTCAGCTGGAGCCCGGGCAGGTTTATGATTTCTGGCTGGTGTTCGGATATTCTCCGGACCGTCCGGAGCAGGCTCTCCAGCTCGCCCGAGAGGGAGCACAAAAATTAAAATCTCCTTCTGATGCCTGGGAGGAGATGCTCGCTTTTCAGCGGAGATTTTTCCAGAGCCTTCCCAAGCCTTATCTTTCCGAGGGGGAGAGGGATTTTTCAGAGCTTTATTATATGTCTGCGACCGCGCTGGAAAATGCTCTTTATGCTCCGAGGGGAAGGATGAAATACTGGGCTTGTGTTCCGAGCAAGGTTCATTATAACTGGTTCTGGCTCTGGGATAGTGGTTTTCAGGCAATCGGGTATAGTGAGATTTCTTTTGAGCGGGCTCGGGATGTAATTCTCACCATTTTTCAGGCACAGCGGAAAGATGGTTTTATTGCTCATATGGCAGATGAGAAGGCAAAGCCCTTAACCCCGCATTCTCAACCGCCGGTGTTTGGCTATGCAGGAATGAAGATTATTTCTCGCTATCCTTCTTCTCCGCTTGCCCGGGATTTTGAGGCAGAGCTTTATGAGAAAAGCAAACCTTTTATTGAGTGGTGGAAGCGGGCAAGGGACCAGAACCGAAATGGATTGTTTGAGTATATCAGTCAGGATGAAGGGGGCTGGGATAATTCTCCCCGGGCGAGTTATGTTCCCAAACTGAGTTTTATTCCTTACTGGGGGTATCTGGGAGAAATCCTTGGCTATGCGTTCAAGCCTCTGGACAATGTGGATTTGAATTCCTGGATGTATTTTTATTATCGGGCGATGAGCCTTTGGGCAGAAGATTTGGGAAAAGAGCAGGAAGCCTGCTACTGGAAGGAGGAGGCGAGAAAGCTGGCAGGAAGGATTGACCGGATTTTATGGGATGAGGAGTGCCAGTGCTGGCTGGATACTTATAGCTGGCTTGGTTCCAAGAACTATCATCATTTTCCTGTGCTCACTCCGGCAATCTGGTTTCCAGCTTTTGCTGGAGCAACTCAGGATGAGAAAAAAGCCCGGGCGGTAATTGAAAAGCATCTTTTAAATCCCGAGGAATTTTTCGGCAAATACCCGATTCCTGTGGTTGCCTATAATGACCCGTATTTTGACCCCAAAACCCCGGGCTGGACCGCCAGCATCTGGCTGATCACTGCTTATTCTGCTCTGGAAACCCTGTTCAAATACGGCTATGAGAAAGAGGCAGAGGAGCTTCGGAGCCGGCTTTTAAAGATGATGGCAGACCAGAACGGGATGAAAGGAATTTATGAGACCTATGACCCGCTTACCGGCAAATACAAAAATGAGTATTCCACTGGTGGCTATTGCACCTTTCAATTTGGCTGGAGCAGTGCCTTTACAATGGAGATGATTTTAAAGCGGTATCAGGAGGAGCGGTTTATTTTTTCCAATACCTACCGAATTCAGGGCTTTATCCGGAGGGCAGAGGATTTTTCCAGCAGGGAGGATTTTTATCTGGTCTCGGCAGGATTATATCTTCCTTATCTGGAGCTGGAGAGCGCAGATGGTCTTGCTTTGCCAGAGGCAAAAAAGCTCCGAATTCGGCTCTCAGACCCGTATCAGGTTCTTTCTTCTGGAAAATTCCGGGTTCAGCTCAAACACAAATCCTTTGAGCTGGAGCTGGGAAAAGAATATCTTCTTTCGCTGGATTAAAATTTTTGCCCGGGCAAATCAAGCAAAATTCCGGCTTCTTATTTCCCAAGGCAGAGAGGTAAAACAAATACTAGCCTTCCAGTTCCTCCAGCCGAATTCCTCTGGGAATGGGTTTTCCTTTATAGTAAAAGTTTCCCTGCTCATCCACCTGAAAATGTCCCCGGGCAATCTCTTCAATGGTCCTGGGAAAAATCACCCAGTCGCCTTTTTCTTTGAGCCTCTCCTGATTGTAATCTGCGATTTTTTGGAGTTGCTTTGGGTCAGATAAATCTGCTTCTGGCGGGATTTCCACAGGCATCGGCTCGGAAATCATAAATATTCTTCCCATATCACATTCTGGTTCAATCAGATGGGTGGTGGAGCAAAGGAATTTTTCTCCAGCTTTAATCTGGTCCAGAACCGCATAAGCACCGGTCCATTTTCTTTTTCCATTCTCTTCCACGGAAAGGTCTGCCGGATGAACATTTACCCCGATGAAAGCATCAATCAAGGGCTTGGTGGCAAGGCTCATATATCCGCCGTAAACCGCTACCGGGGCTTCAAACACGCTGAGCATTTTTACGGTGAGCCGGTCAAATTCTTCCCGGAGCTTTAAATCCGTGCGGGGTGCGGAACGCTTCTGATAAAAAGCCTTAAGGTCATGAATAATTACTGGAAGGTCATAATCCTTTCCAATCTCTCTTGCCCGGCTCTCCGCATTATCGGAAAAGATTGCTACCATCTGATAGATGTATCTTCCTTCTTTTTCTCGGAGCCTCTCCTGATGCTCCAGAATCTTTCGGAGATTGGTTCCTGAACCGCTCATCAATCCCACCACCCGCATTGTCCCCAGAGCCGGGTCATAAAGCGGTTTTAATCCCATCTTTTCCCCTCCTGAATTTTATAAAATTTATCTTCTAATTCCAGGAGCTGTTTTTTCAGCTCTGCCTGACGCCGTTTCTTAAGATAAGCAAGAATAAAAAGCAGGCTGACCAGAAACCAGAGCGAGCCCGAGCCAGAAAAAATCAGAACAAATCCATAGCGATATTTTACTCTTTTTTGCCAGCTCTTTTCCAGCTGAAAAAAATCCTTTCCAGTAAGAGAAAAAAGCGCCTGATAAAAATCCTCCCCCCGGCTTAATCGCTCCAGCAGAGATTGAAACCCATCAGTGCCTAAAAGCTCTGACAAAAATCCCACAAAATCCTCGCTTTGATAATAAGCCAGCCTTGCCCGGGAAGGTGAAGCTGGAAAATTCCTCTCCAGCTCAGAAAAAGGGATAAATTCTCTGCCCAGCCCGGCTCCTGCCAGTGCCCAGATTCGCTCCAGAGAAAATCCCGCACTGAACATCTCTGCCATTCCTTCCTCAAACCAGCGAGGTGCCCGATGCCCCAAAAGCTTTTGGTAAAGATAAATATGAACCAGCTCATGCTTGCAGATATGAATCAGCTCCGAATAACCTCCCCCCGGATAGGGCTTTAAATAAATCACCCCCTGCTCCGGATTAGCAGTGGCAACTGCCCATTCTGGGACCTTTCCAGTCTGGATTGCCTGAAATTGCTCCGGGCTTTGAGCAATAATCACTTTCAGGGGAGGGGGGATTTTAAGGTTTAGCTCCTTTTCTAAAACTGAGATTAATCCGCTCATTTCTTGATTAATCATCCGGGCAAGTCTTTCCTGCCCCGGAGAATAATAAACCTCCAGCCCAGCGGAGCTGAGCCGGAGCCAAGAAATTACCCAGAGGCTTAAAAAAATTTTTCCCAGCATTCCCTGGAATTCTAGCGGGAATAATCAGTATAGGCAAGTTGTTAGGTGATTTGATTTGTGTTAAGTTTATCGCAGAAATGAGCAGGAAATGGGTTCTGGGAATAGATATTGGAGCCACTCATTGCTCGCTTGGTCTGGTCAGCCCGGAGGGAGAAATTGCTTCTTCCTGTCTGATAGAAACCCGGCAAAAAGAAAGGGGATTGATAGAGGGTTTGCTGGAGGAGAGCGAGTATATTATCAATCAGGCAGATAAGCAGGGAGCTGAGCTGTTGGGGATTGGCATTGGCTCCCCCGGGATTGTTGATTCAGACAAAGGGATAGTAATTGTTGCCGGGAACATTCCGGAGCTGTTCGGTGCCCGGCTGGGTGAGCTTTTTTCTCAAAAGTTTCATCTCCCCACAGTGGTGGAAAATGATGTTAATGCTCTGGCAATGGGGGAGATGCTTTTCGGAGTGGCAAAAGCTCAGAAGAATTTTATTGTTTTTGCTCTGGGCACTGATTTAGGCGGAGGGATTGTGATTGATGGCAGGCTTTACCGGGGCGCCCATTACATTGCCAGTGAATTCGGACACTTAACTTTAGATTTAGAAGGCGAGCGGTGCGTTTGCGGAGGGTTCGGCTGTGCCCGGCAGTGGGCTTCGGGCGAGGGGCTGGCAGAGCAGGCAAGAAAGGAGCTTCCTGGAGATTCTCTGGCTCTAAAATTGGTGAACGGCGAGCGAGAAAAGATTACCGCTCAAGAGGTTTTTCAAGCCTGGAAAGAGAAAGATATTTATGCGGAGAGGTTAATTGAAGAATTCGGCAGGCATCTCGGAGCCCTGATTGCCAATGTAATGAAGGTGCTGGACCCGGAAATGGTGGTTTTAGCTGGAGAGGTTTGCCGGAATGAGCCAGAGATTTTAAATTTAGTGGTTCGCTGGACCCGGCATTATTATTTCCCGCTTCCTTCTCTGCCTGAATTTCGTCTCAGCCAGTTTTCCAAGAATCAGGCAATTCTCGGTCCGGTGGCGGTATTCCTTCAAGAGAAAAAAATAAAATGAGCCTGTTGATAAAAAATGCCCGGCTGGTTTTAAAAGATGCCATAAAGCCGGGCTCAATTTTGATTTCTCAGGGCAAAATTACTGCTCTGGAATTTGAGCATCTCAGCAAAAAAGCAGAAAAAGAGCTTGATGCCGGGGGGAGGTATCTTTCGCCCGGCTTGATTGACCTTCATTATCACGGTCTTTTTATCCTCCCTGCTCCAGAGCGGATAGAAGAATATCTAAAAAGAATTAAGCCTGCCCTTGCCCGGAGAGGGGTTCTGGGTTTTTTAGCTACCTTTCCGGCAATGGAGCCAGAAAGACTTGCCCAGTGCCTTTTAGCTTTAAAAGAGGCAGAGGAAAAAACCAGCTCAGCAGGAGCCAAATTACTCGGAGCATATCTGGAAGGACCTTTTATAAGTCCTGAGGCAAGAGGGGCTCAGCCCGAGCAAGGGATATTTGAATATCAGCCTGGCTCTGGTCAGCTGGAAAAAATCCTCTCTGCAGGAAAAGGCTTGATTAAGATTATCACCATTGCTCCGGAGCAGAAATATGCTAAAGAGCTGGTGGCACAGCTCAGGCAGAACCAGATTCTTCCGTCGCTTGGACATAGCCGGGCAAGTTATGAGCTGGCAGAGGAGTTTTGCGAGCTGGGAGCAAACCATATTACCCACCTGTTTAATGCGATGAGCGGAATTCATCACCGCCAGCCCGGGCTGGCTTTAAGCGGGCTTTTGAATCCGAAATTCAGCAAGGAGATAATCGTTGATGGCTATCATCTTCATCCGGCAGTGGTCAAGCTGGTCTGGAAAGTTTCTCCACTGGATAAAATCGTTCTGATTACTGATTTTGTAGGAGATGAAGAGCAGGGCGGAGAGGAACCGCCCCGGCTGGAGGACGGCAGGCTGGCAGGAAGCAGGCTTCGGCTTTTGAACGCGGTTAAGAATTTTCAGAATTTCACTACCGCCCGGCTTTTTGAAGCGGTGAGGTGTGCAAGTTTGAACCCGGCAGGAATTTTAGGCTTGGAGGGGTGGGGAGAGCTCAGGGCAGGAGCCAGGGCAAATTTGCTTTTAGTAGATGAGGACTGGCAGGTATATGCGGTTTTGATTGAGGGTGAGCTCTGGGAGGGCTAAATGCTGACGGTTTATCTTTATCCTTCTCCTGGGCAGGCAGAGGAAGCCTGTGCCCGGGTGATATATTATCAGGTAAAGAGAAAGCCGAACTCGGTTCTGGGCTTGGCAACCGGTCTTACAATGGTCGGGGTATATAAAAAGCTCTGCCAGTGGGAGCAGGAAGGGAAAGTGGATTTCAGCTCCTGCACCACCTTTAACCTTGATGAATATTATGGGCTGGCGCCCGAGCATCCGGATAGCTTTTATGCTTATATGCAGAGAAATTTTTTTGCCCGGCTCAAATCCCCACCTAAAGACAGAAATTTATTAAATGGAATTGCCCCGAACCCGGAAAAAGAATGCCGGGAATATGAGGAGAAAATCAAAAAGGCAGGCGGAATTGACCTTCAGCTTCTCGGTTTGGGAAGGAATGGGCATATTGGTTTTAATGAGCCGGGCTCGGATTTTGCCAGCAGAACCCGACTGGTGAATTTAACCGAGGATACCAGGGAAGCCAACCTCAAAGACCTTATCCAGCTTAAAGAGGTGCCGGAAAAAGCCCTGACTATGGGAATAAAAACCATCCTTTCTGCAAAAGCTTTGCTTCTTCTGGCAACCGAAGAGATGAAAAGTAGTGCTCTGTTTAGAACTTTAATTGGTCCCACCTGTCCGGAAATTCCCGGCTCTGCAATTTTACTTCACCGTCAGGTGGTGGTGATCGCGGATTATTCTGCCGGGCAGAGGTTAGTTGAGCTTATTCCCGGGATGATTAGATAATTCCCTCCTGCTTCCACTCCTGGTATTTCCGACGCATAAATCTCCGGGAACGATGGAGCCGACTTTTGAGTGCGCTCAGGCTCACCCCCAGTTTTTCGGTTAACTCTTTTTCACTGTATCCATAAAAATTTCTCAGCCAGAATGCCTGCCAGCGTGCCTCTCCCATTTCCTTGCCTGCCTGAAATAGCTCCTCCAGAAGCTCCTGATAAAATACCTTCTCCAGAGGAGAGAGAGTGTTCAAAAATATTCCGCTCCAGTCCTCCGGGAATTTTTCCTGAGAAAATTTTTGGCTGGAAAGAATCTCTTCCTCCAGCTCCAGATACTCCTCTCTCTTTTTCTTCCGCATTCTCATCAGACAGGCATTAACGCAAACCCGGTAAAGCCAGGTGTCCAGAGTGGACTCCTGGCGGAAATCATTTATCCTTTCATAAAGGGTGATGAATACATCCTGCACCACATCCTGCGCCTCGGTCTCATCTTTTAAATATTTCATTGCCAGTCGGAACATCTTTGGATAATAACGCTCATAAACCCAGTTGAATGCCCGCTCGTCTCTGGACTTTAAAAGCGGAATTAAATTCTTTTCTGAATATGTCATTTTGCCCCCTCCTGAGAATTCCAAATTCATATAAGAAAAGGCAAAACTTATGCCGAGAATTAAAATTTAAAGAAAATTACTGAATTAAATTTTTTCTTTATTTTTAGGGGGTTATCTGGCGGGTGATTTTTAAGAGAGAGAAAAGAGAAAATTCGGAGAGCAAGCTGAGAATCAAAAAGTCAAAAATTTGAACAGATTGGAATAATTTATTTTTCCACTTCTAACAGGAAAAGCTCCATTTGTTTCTCTCGGGCGGTTTCCGGGAAGGGCACGGGATAAGCTCCGCTGAAGCAGGCATCACAGTATCCGCCTCTTTCTCCATTAACCGCTTTGTGGAGTCCTTCCAGAGAAAGATAGCCCAGGGTATCTGCGGTAATAAATTGGCGAATTGCCTCAATAGAGCCTTTTTGAGCATTATAAATTAACTCCTCTTTGGTCGGGGTATCTATTCCGTAAAAACAGCTGAAAGCAGTGGGCGGAGAACTCACCCGCATATGCACTTCTTTGGCACCGCCCAGCTCCCGAATCATTGTGATAATTTTTTTACAGGTGGTGCCCCGGACAATGGAGTCATCCACTACCACCACCCTTTTCCCTTCCAGAACCTTTCGCACCGCATTGAGCTTGATTTTCACTCCAAAGTGTCGGATGGAATGAGTCGGTTCTATAAAGGTTCTGCCTACATAATGATTTCTGATCAGCCCTTCTTCCAGGGTCAAACCGCTCTGGCGGGCATAACCATAGCCAGCAATCCGACCGGAATCCGGCACCGGCACCACAATATCTGCCTCTGCAGGTTGCTCCCGGGCAAGTTGCTCCCCAATTCTCAGCCTGGTCTCATAAACTGATTCTCCAAAAATAATGGAATCCGGTCGGGCAAAATAAATATGCTCAAAAATGCAGGCTCGTCTCGGCTGAGGGGGCAGGGGATTATAGGAATGGATTCCGTTATCATTGATGATGACCACTTCACCTGGCTCTATCTCCCGAAGATAGCAGGCTTCTACCAGGTCCAGAGCACAGGTCTCTGAAGCAATGATGTATCCATCCCGATTTTTGAACCTTCCCAGAACCAGAGGACGAAACCCCCAGGGGTCTCTGGCACCTGCCAGGGTATTTTCAGTAAGAAAGACCAGAGAATAAGCCCCCTGAATACGATTTAAGGCAAAGGTAATTTTTCCCAGCAAATCATCAGAGCGTGCCATTGCCATTAAATGGGCAATCACCTCGGTGTCCATTGTGCTCTGAAAGATGGCTCCATTTTCCTCCAGCTCCTGGCGAATCTGCCGGGCATTAACCAGATTGCCATTATGCGCCACTGCCAGTCTCTCCCGATGGGTCTCCATTGCAAAGGGCTGGGCATTTTTTAAAAGGGTATGACCGCTGGTGGAATAGCGACAATGCCCGATTGCCAGATGCCCGGGAAGCCTCTGCAAAATATCTTCATTGAAAACCTCCTGCACCAATCCCATTGCCCGGTGAGAATACATCCGCCTGCCATCGCCGGAGACAATTCCGGCGCTTTCCTGCCCCCGATGTTGAAGGGCATATAAAGCCAGATAGGCGATGTTGCTCGCCTCAGGATGTCCATAAACCCCAACCACTCCGCATTCCTCCCGAAATCGGTCAAACACCGCTTCTCCTCCCGGCCGGGCTGTTTGGAACTCGGTCTTTGATATTTTGCTTTTTATCTTTCGTTTTTCTCCCCTTTTTAAGATTCAAAAACTCGGGAAAAGATGTAATCTATTTTGGGCTTGAGCTGAGAAAGGTCAAAACACTTTTTAATTTCATCTGGACTGAGGTGTTTTTTTATTTCCGGGTCAGAAAGTAAAATCTCCTGAAAATTCTTATCTTCCTCCTGCCAGCACCTCATTGCACATCTCTGCACCAGAGCATAAGCTTCGGCTCTGACAAGACCTTTTTCCATCAATTTCAGCATCACCCCTTCTGAGAAAATTAATCCCCGGGTAAGTTCTAAATTCTTTTTCATTCGCTCCGGATATACCAGCAGTTTTTCCATCACCCCGGAGAGGCGGTTGAGCATAAAATCCACCAGAATCGTGGCATCCGGAGCTATCACCCGTTCCACTGAAGAATGGCTGATGTCCCGCTCGTGCCACAGGGGGATATTCTCCAGAGATGCCTGAGCATAAGCCCGCACCAGGCGGGCAAGACCGCACAAATTCTCGCTTAAAATCGGATTTCTTTTGTGAGGCATAGCGCTGGAGCCTTTTTGTCCGGGAGAGAAATATTCCTCAGCTTCTAAAACCTCGGTTCTCTGGAAATGGCGGATTTGCAGGGCAAGATGCTCCACACTACTGGCAATTAAAGCCAGCACCTGAAAAAAATAAGCATAGCGGTCCCGGGAGATAATCTGGCTGGAGACTGGTGCTGGCTCCAGCCCGAGCTTTTTCATTACATATTCTTCGCTCTTCGGGTCTAAGTGAAAATAATCTCCTACCGCGCCGGAGAGCATTCCTACTTTTAGCTCTTTTTGGGCATTTAAAAGTCTTTCTTTATGCCGGGAGAATTCATCATAAAACCTTGCCAGAACCAGCCCAAAGCTGACCGGCTCAGAATGAACCCCGTGGGTTCTTCCGACCATCATTGTATATTTATGCTCCATTGCCCGATTTTTAAGAATTTCTAGAAGCCGATTCAGGTCCTTAAGAATAATCTCACCTGCCCGAAGCAGTTGCAGGGAAAAAGTGGTATCCAAGAGGTCAGAGCTGGTCATTCCCAGATGAAGGTATTTTGCCAGCTCGCCCAGACTCTCTCCCACCACATCCACAAAAGCCGCGACATCGTGTTTGGTGACCTCTTCTTTGGCTTTAACTTCTTCTATGCTGAACCGGGCTCTTTTCCTTGCCTGCTCTGCTTCTTCTCTGGAGATTTTCCCCAGCTCCGCCAGAGCCTCTATGGCTAAAAGCTCTATCTCCAGCCAGATTTTTAGCTTTTCTTCTTCAGACCAGATTTTTGCCATTTCCTCCCGGGTATAGCGAGGAATCATCTTCCTCCTCCTATTTCAGCTCTATCACTGGTCCGGGCCGGTCCTGAGAGCTGAGCTTTAATTCCACCTGCTCCCCCAGATACTCTCTGACGGTTTGATATGCCAGCTGGGGAGTATTATTGGTCTGGCTTAAGTGTGCCAGCACCACCTGTCTTAAAGCTCCAAATTCAAGCTCGGAAAGGGTTCTGCCACAATCCTGATTGGATAAATGTCCGAACCGGCTCAATATCCGCTGTTTTAGTGCCCAGGGATAAGGTCCTGCTTTAAGCATCTTCGGGTCGTGGTTGGATTCCAGAATTACCAGCTCCGCTCCTTTCAGCCGTTCTTTGACCAGAGCATTGATGGAGCCCAGGTCAGTTGCCAGGCTCAGCCGATGCCCAAACCCTTCTATGACAAATCCCACTGGTTCCCGGGCATCGTGGGGAAGACGAAATGCCCGCACCTCAAATCCGTTGAGCAAAATTTTTTCTCCAGCTTTAATAATCACCTTTTTAGCAGGAGCAGGAAGCTGGATTTTTTCCCAGGTGCCTTCTGTGGCAAAGATGGGCACAGAAAAATTCTTGCATAAAAACTCCACCCCCCGAATGTGGTCTATATGCTCGTGAGAGAGAAAAATCGCACAGAGCCCTTCTAAAGATTCTCCCAGCGCCTGAAGCCGATTTTTAAGAGTAATACCGCCCAGTCCAGCATCAACTAAAATTGCTTCTTTCCCTGCCCGAATCAGAAAAGCATTACCCCGGCTTCCGCTTGCCAGCACACTTACCTTCATCTGCTGACCACTCTCTCCGCTTCCTTCCGTTTTTAAAAATTGACTTCACTCAATTGTATTCCAATTAAAAAAAAATGCAAAGAATTTTTCCCTGCCCGTTGTTTAAATTTTTTTCTAGGAGAATTTAAAGGGTTTTGAAGCTTAAAAAATTTTAAGAGTTTTGGTTTGACATAGCCCGGCAAAAATGTTAGATTTTTATAAAGTTAAAGGCTAATAAGGGGGGATTTATGGGCAGGTATGTTTTTTTAATAATTTTATTCGGAGTCCTTTCCTCTGGATTTTCATCAAAAGTAAACCAAATGCAGGCTGATATTAACAGTAAATACTCTGATTTTGCTCCTGTGCTTAGCCCGGATGGTTCGGTTCTATATTTTACCTCTGACCGTCCGGATGGTATGGGCGGGCAGGATGTCTGGGTAAGCCATTTTCTGGATGGGCAGTGGACCGAGCCAATAGTCTTAAACGCTCCGCTCAATTCTCCGGCTAATGAAGGTCCGGATACCTTCACCTATGACCAGGAGCGGATTTATATGTATGTATCTTTATGCAACCGCCCGGATGGTCTAGGCGGATGCGATATTTATGTTTCGGTTTATAATCCTGATGGCTCCTGGACCGAGCCGAAAAACCTCGGTCCCCCAATCAATACTGAATATAACGAATTCAATGCCTTTTTTGACCCCAAAGAAAACATTTTATACTTTACTTCCAGCCGGAGCGGGGGGCTGGGTTCTCGGGGAAGACCGGGAGAAGCCAGTCTGGACATCTGGTATGCTCAACGAAATCCCGATGGCACCTGGAATGAGCCGGTAAATCTGGGAAAGCCCATCAATACTGAAGAATCAGAGATAATGGGATTTTATGATTATCCTACTGGCTGGCTTTTCTTTTCTTCTAATGGACACCGAGGAAAGGGCGGAGCAGATATTTTTAAGGTAAAGAAATTGGGGAAAAACAGATGGGGAAAGATTATTCCTCTGGAACCTGTAAACAGTGAGGGGAATGACCAGTATTTTTATATTGCCTTAAATTCAGATTATGCCTTTTTTAATTCTGATGCAGAAGGAGATGATAATATCTATATGATTCCCTTGAGCGAGATTTACACCCCGGAAGAAATTGAGCTTCGTAAACTTGCCTATGCCAGCAATCCTCCCCCAGCAGTGCCGGCAATTGGGGACCTGGCAGATGTTTTCCGTAAACGCTTCTGCCCGGTGGTAAAAGTGGAACAGCCGAAAATTGCCAACACGATTTATTTTAACTTTGATAGTGCGGAGCTAACTGAAGATGCCAAAAGAGTGCTTGAGCCCTGGATAAACTGGCTGAAAGCCAATTCAGAGAAGAAAATAGAGGTAGGAGGGCATACTGATAATCTCGGTGATGAGCTTTATAATTTAGTTCTGAGCAAAAACCGGGCAGATACGGTTAAAAACTGGCTGATAGAAAACGGGGTGAACCCGGAGCAGGTTCTGGTTGCTTATTTTGGTGATACCAGACCTGTAGCTCCCAATGACCCCAGGCGGGGTAATCCCAAAAATCGCCGGGTAGAAATCACAGTCCTTGCCAGATAGGGGGGAAAGATGAAGACGATTAAGCTCAGCGGATTTTTTTTAATGCTGGTAGCGGTGGCTTTATTTTCTCAGGATACCATCGGACCGATCAATCTTAGCTCAGTGGTCAACTCCAAGTATTCTGAGATCGCTCCGATTGTCAGCGCAGATGGAAAAACCCTTTATTTCACTTCTGACCGTCCCAGCGGATTTGGTGGTCAGGATGGATGGATGAGCAAAAAGGTTGCTGGAGAATGGGGCGAGCCAGAAAATATCGGAGCCCCATTTAATACTGAGATGAATGAAGGTCCGGACTGCTTTACTGTGGACGAGCAGACAATGTATTTTACCTGTTGCAACCGCCCGGATGGAGTGGGAATGTGCGACATCTGCGTGACCTACCGGGAAGGCGATAAATGGTCTGAGCCGAAAAATCTCGGTCCTCCTATTAATACCAAATACGGAGAATATAATGCTTCCATCTCCCCGGATGGCAAAGACCTTTATTTTGTTTCCACCCGCCCGGATGGACTGGGAGGGTATGACATCTGGGTCTCTCATAAACAGCCGGATGGTAGCTGGAGTGAGCCGGAAAATCTCGGTTCCACCATTAATACCCCGGAAAATGAAATCTATGTTTTTATGCATTTTGACGGCGTGACCCTGTATTTCAGCTCAGATGGGCACGGCGGGCTGGGAAGCTCAGATATCTTTATGAGCAGAAAAACCCCTCAGGGATGGACCAGACCGATCAACCTCGGTCCCACAGTCAATTCTCCAGATAAAGATATTTATTTTACCATCCCAGCCAGTGGAGATTTGGCATATTTTTCTTCTAATCGTTCCGATACCCTTGGACTGGAAGATATTTATGCCATCCCGGTTCCACAGATTGCTCCTCCCAAAGGTTTAACTCTGGTTTATGGAGTTGTTGCGGATAAAAGCACCTGTGCTCCGCCGAGCATAGACCCGAAACTGGGAATCAAGGTTTATGATATTACTACCTGCAAGCCTATAGAAGCGGTAATTAGAATTTCAGAAAGTAAGACCGATAAAGAAATTTATCTGGGGAAAACCAAGCCGGATGGAAGTTATAAAGTGATTTTGACTGTGGGCGCAGATTATAACCTGAGCGCCTATGCCAAGGGTTATGCTTTTCATTCCGAGCGGTTTGTGGTTCCAGTGGACCAGGCATATCAGGAGGTAGAGAAAAATATCCTTTTAAGCCCGCTTAGAGTGGGTGAGGTGGTGGTTCTGCATAATATTTACTTTGATTTTGATAAGGCAACCCTTCGCCCTGAGTCCAAAGCAGAGCTGAATAATTTAATCCGGCTTCTTCAGGAGAATCCGACAATGAAAATAGAAATTGCCGGGCATACTGATTCCAAAGGTTCTGATGAATATAATATCTGCCTGAGCCGGGCACGAGCCAAAGCGGTGCGGGATTATCTGGTGGAAGTGGGCGGAATCGCCCCGAAACGGCTGGTGGTGGTGGGATACGGAGAAAGCAGACCCATTGCCAGCAATGCCACGGATGAAGGCAGACAGCTCAACCGGAGGGTGGAATTCAAGATTATCTCCAAATAAGCAACTTTTAACCGGGGGTATAAAAAATGAAAGCAGGACGGCTGGGAATAATCTTAGGCTTGGGAATCTGGCTGTTTTTGAACGGCTGTCAGGTGGGAGAGCCAGAGGAGGTGCCCCCGGCAACCATTAATCAGATAGAAGTAGAAGGAAATATCATAAAAATTTATGCGGACCGTTCCCTGCAACCCGGGGCATTTGTTCTTTATAATCCGACTCGTTTGATTATTACAGTTAGCAATTGTGAGTTGGGCAAAAAAGTTCCCGCCCAGGCAGAAGTAGGAGGTCTTGTTTCTTCCTATCAGGTGAAGGAGATTAAGATTAAACCCGCTGGAGAAGAGGAAAAGGAAGAGAAGGCGGTAAGAATCATAGCTTTTTTGAACCAGAATATTACCTATCAGATTTCCAGCACCGGGTTTGGGGCGGAGCTGAAACTGGAAGAAATCAAACGGAAAAAACCAGAAAAAAAAGAAAAGGTAGAAATTCCCAAAGAGCTTTATCCCAAAATCCAGAAGCTGGTGATCAGTCCGGAAGGTGGTCCGGAGAAAAAAGTGGCGGTGCCGGTGGAGCCGGGAGAGGAAAAAGAAGCCAAAGAAATGCTTAAAGAGATTCTCCCGGAGCCTTCCCAGATAGAAAAACTCCCTCCAGCAAAAAATGTTACAGATATAACCTATCGCTCCTTAGAAACAAGCTTTGAGGTAATTATTAACGGAGATGGGGAATTTAAAGACTATCGGGTGGAAAGCCTGACCCGTCCTGAGAGAATTGTTATAGATATTTTTGGCGCCGGATATCAGCTTAAAAGGAGAGTGTTTTCAGTAAACACCGATAAGGTCCGGCAAATTCGGGTGGGAATTTATCCGGATAAGACCAGGGTAGTGGTGGAGCTGAAGGGAAAAACTCGGGATGCAAGAATTGTTGCTATAGAGAAAAAGATTTTGGTCAAAATCATTTTTTAATTCGCTTTTACATTTCTGCTCTGGCAATTGTCTCAAATATGTTTCATTTGTAAAAATTATGAGACAACTTTTGAATGAATCCTCATTCAATCAAAGATAAAATCAGGTAAGCTCTAAAGAATTTTAGGTTTTCTTTTAATATCTTGCTAATTAGTGAAACAGAAATGAGACATTATTTTTAAACCATCTCCTTTCCCTCTGCAAAATTTTCTTTTATTTTCAAATAGTTATACCAAAAATAGCGTAGCCTGTTAAAAACCGGTTCAAAACAATTTCCCGTCAGCTTTTCTCCTTATAAGTGCTTGAAAATAAAAGAAAAAATTTTTTTAAAAACTTGGCACGGTTTCTGCATAGAAAATACCAGAATAACAACCAGAGAAAGGAGGAGTAGCAATGGAAATCACTAATATTGTGGTGTACCCGGTCAATGAGGAGAAATTAAAAGCTTATGTGACCATCACTTTTGATGACTGCTTTGTGGTTCGAGACCTGAAGGTGATCAAGGCTCAGAAGGGATATTTTGTGGCAATGCCCAACAAGAAGCGCAAAGATGGTCTGGTTCGGGACATTGCTCATCCACTCAATCAAAAAATGCGGGACTACATTGAGGAGAGGGTGCTGGAGGAATATAAGAAGGTTTTAAGCGAGCAGGGAGAATTGAACGAGCCGATTGAGAGAAGACCGCTCCAAGCTGCCTGAGCGGGATTTTTTCTATGGGGGTCTGGAATTGAGGGAAGGGCGATAAAGCCCTTCCCTTTTAATATCTACCCAGAGGAGCGACTAAAATGGAAATCACCGAGGTAAAAATTTATCCGGTTTATGAACCAGGTCCGCTTAAGGCTTATGTAAGCATTGTTTTGGATGGCTGTTTTGCGGTTCATGATTTAAAGATTATTCAGGGGGAGAAGAGGGTGTTTGTGGCAATGCCCAACAAGAAGGATAAAAACGGCATCTGGCGGGATTTGGTTCATCCTTTAAATCAGGAGACCAGGGAAAAAATAGAGAAAGAAATTCTGGCAAGATATTTTGCAATCATTTCTGAAGAAAAAGAGTCACCTCAAGCTCTTAAAATTGATAAAAATGGAAATAATACAACAGAGTAAAATATCTTCGCAGAGCTTGAATCCAATAATTATTAGCAAAATGAGCCACACAGGGAAGTAAACAGAGGTTGCAATTTTCCAGCTGAGAGCTGAAAAGGTGATATGACTTACTTTTAGAAAGCGATTTTGGCTCAAAAGTTAATCCATTGCCATATAAATTTTCTGGTTTTAAAATCCGGGGCTCGCAGGGCCAGAGCGAGCCATCCCAGAGCATCTGCAGGGAAAATCTGGGCATATTACAGCGAAATCTTGCTCCATCTTTCATCAGCTTCAGGGAATAAAAAGTGTTAAGAATAGGATACCCCTTGGCTTTTAGTGAAATAACCTGGCTGAAGACCTCTTCCCTTTCCTCGGGATTCAAAACCAGATGGTCATTGAACCCGGGAAAATGAGCCATAGGAAAAAACTCAATAAAGACCTTTAATTCCCGGGCAAGTTGAGCAAGAGCAGGGACCTGGTCTAAATTTATTTGGCTGAGATTGCTCCAGATGATAATTTTTTCTTTAGGATTTCGAAAAAAAAAAGTAGGTATGAAAGAAATT
>CAZKMM010000027.1:0-22038 GCA_964553915.1 uncultured bacterium | reverse complement strand
AAATCCCCCCGGGCATTGGGGATGAAATCTATTACTTGATATTTCAGCCACCTCTCCTGAGAGGTTTTATAAAGCTCAACTTCTATGGCACAGCTTAAAGGTTGTCTTCCTTGCTTCCCTCCAAAAACTAAATTCCCTATTCCATAAGCAACCAGCTTTTTGATTTTTCCCTGCTTGGGATAGTGGACAATCGGCTGTTTGCAGTGGGAATGACAGCCAACAATAATATCCGCCCCTGCTTCTAATAAAATTCTGGCAATCTGCTTTTGTCTTGGCTCAATCTGGGAGCCAGAGCTCGGACCCCAATGGAGAAAAGCAATTTTAAAATCTGCTTTTGCCTCTTTTAAATTCTTTTTCACCAGAGCCAGAGTTCGGCTTTTGTGGTAGCTGGATTTTTCTGGAATTCCCGCAACCCCGAGTTTATCCCCGGTGGCTAGCATATCATAGGGGTCTAAAATATCAGTCAGAGCGATAAGATAAAGTTGCATTCCATTAAAGTTGTAAATCAGCCCCTGATAGGCTTCTTCTCCTCTGCCCACTCCAACAAAAGAAGTTTCCAATAGCTCCAGGGTGGATTTTAATCCTTCCTCTCCGGCAAAATCATAAATATGATTATTTGCCAGGCTGACCAGATGAATCCCGGCTTTTCTCAAAATTTCCCCGGCTCGCTCCCATTGTTTTAAGGGAAAGGATTTTTTCAGCATTTTTTCTAAATTGGCTGATTCCGGGACAATTGGTCCTTCTAGATTTACCCAGACCAGGTCTGCTTTTTTAAAATAATTTCTCAGCTCGCCAAAAATCTCCTCAGGATGCTCCATCTTTTTTAAGATTTTTACCAGCTCATCTTGAGTACCATAAATTCCGTTGTAATATCCGCCCAGGAGAGTATCTCCGGCAAAAAGGATTCGGGCAGTTTTGGGTGAAGATAAGCCCAATCCCAGAGTAGATAATCCTGCCAGCTTAATAAAATCTCTTCTTTTCATTTTTTCGGTTTTTGCTTTTTTAATTTTATGTTAATTTAAGTATATGCCAAAAAAAATGGTGGAAAAAGTAATTGACGAGACTGAAAAACATCTAAAAATGCTCAAGGAACTGGGAGTGAATCAGTTGAGCCGGGAAAAAACTGACCCGGTTTATGCCCGAAAGCTCAGAGCCTTAAAACAGCTTCGCAGGGAGCTGGGAGACTGCCAGAGATGTCCGCTTTCTCAAACCCGCACCAAGATTGTCTTTGGTGAAGGAGACCCCTGTGCCCGGATTGTTTTTGTTGGCGAAGCCCCGGGAGAAAAAGAAGATGAAAGCGGAAAACCTTTTGTCGGCTCTGCCGGAAGAATTCTCACAGATATAATTGAGCGGGGGATGAAAATTCCCAGAAGCTCGGTTTATATCTGTAATGTGATTAAGTGCCGGCCACCAAAAAATCGTGACCCCCGTCCAGAAGAAATTCAAGCCTGCCAGCCTTTTTTAGAAAAACAGCTCAAGATTATTCAGCCTGAGGTAATTATAGCTCTGGGCAAATATGCCAGTCAGTGGCTTTTAAATACCAATCTTGCTATTTCTCAGCTTCGGGGCAGGTGGGGAGAATATCAGGGAATTCCGGTAATGCCTACCTATCACCCGGCTTATCTACTTCATAATCAAAAAGGCAAACGGGAGGTCTGGCAGGACATCAAAAAGGTGATAAATTATCTAAAACAAAGGAGTAGTAAATGAAAAAAATTTATTATATAATTCTCCTCTGCCTTTTTCTCGGAGCCTTTCCCCTTTCCGCAAAAAAGATTTATCTTTTAAGAATTAATGGAATTATTGATAATGCGGTGGCAGATTATGTTCAGACCGGCATTGACCTGGCAGAAGAAGATGAAGAAGCGGTCGCGGTTTTAATCACTCTTGATACCCCGGGAGGGGTGCTCACTGCCACCAAAGATATAGTTAAGAAGTTTTTTGCCAGCAAGCTTCCGGTGATTGTTTATGTTTATCCCAAGGGAGCCAGTGCCACCAGTGCCGGGATGATGATAACCATCGGGTCTCATATTGCCCTGATGTCTCCCGGAACCAATATCGGCGCGGCTCATCCGGTGCTGATGCCTTTTATGGTTCAATATCAGCCGGTGCCAGAGGAAGATGTGATGATGAAAAAAGCCACCCAGGATACTGCCGGCTGGGTTCGCTCTATTGCCCAGGAGCGGGGAAGAAATCCGGACTGGGTGGTGAAAGCGGTAAAGGAAAGTTCTTCTATTACCGCCCGGGAGGCGCTCAAGCTGGAAGTTATTGACGGGGTAGTTGGAGACCTGGACCAGGCTCTTGAGTTTTTAGATGGAAAAAAGGTCAGGCTCAATCAAGAAAAGCAGGTGGTTTTAAAAACCGCTTCAGCGGTTTTTTATGAGCAGGGGATGAGTCTGGCTCAAAAGCTTCAGCATTTTATCAACAATCCCAATGTCATTTTAATTTTGCTTTTGGTCGGGATATTGGGAATCGCGGTGGAATTTAAAGCTCCGGGAATGATTTTCCCCGGAGCAATTGGTGCGGTTTGTATTTTAGTGGCTTTACTCGCTCCGAATTTACCGGTAAATTATATTGGATTGGTGCTGATTCTAGTTGGCATCGGGCTTCTGGTTGCGGAAATTTTCATTACCAGTTATGGTTTATTGACCATTTTTGGCATCGGTTTTTTGACCTATGGTTCCTTGATGCTTTTTAATACGGAAAGGAGTTGGAATGTGAGGGTTAGCTGGTCAGTCTTGGCTCCTTTAATTGTTTTTGTAGTGGGAATTCTTTTACTGGTTGGGCAGAGGGTCTGGAAAGCCCATCGGAGCAAAATACAGATTGGCTATGAGGAATTGGTGGGAATGGAAGGGGAAGCAATTACTGAGCTAAATCCTCGGGGAAGAGTTTTTATTCACGGAGAATACTGGGAAGCAGAAAGCACCAGTGGAGAGATTAAGAGTGGAGAAAAGGTGGTGGTGGAATCAGCGGAAAAATTTCTGCTTAAAGTAAAAAAGAAATAAAAAATTCAAACCAAGGAGGAATCTAATGGGTGGAGCAATCACTGGGCTGATTCTCATTATTATTTTCGGGTTGATTATTTTGAGTATGGCGGTCAAGATTTTGAAGGAATATGAGCGAGGGGTGGTCTTTCGTCTGGGAAGAGCGCTTTCTACCCCGAAAGGACCGGGCTTGATCATTATTATTCCGGTGATTGACCGGCTGGTTCGGGTAAGCCTCCGCACCGTGGTGATGGATGTTCCTCCCCAGGATGTAATCACCAAGGATAATGTTACTTTGAAGGTCAACGCGGTGATTTATTTTCGGGTGATGGACCCACTCAAAGCGGTAATTCAGGTGGAAAATTATCTTTATGCTACCAGCCAGCTTGCTCAGACCACGCTTCGCTCGGTGCTTGGTCAGGCACAGCTGGATGAAATCCTGGCGGAGAGGGAAAAGCTTAACCAGGAACTTCAGAGCATTCTGGACAAGCATACTGACCCCTGGGGAGTGAAGGTCACCGCGGTAGAAATCAAGCATGTTGACCTGCCTCAGGAGATGCAGAGAGCAATGGCTCGCCAGGCTGAGGCAGAGCGGGAGCGGAGAGCCAAGATTATCCATGCGGACGGAGAGCTTCAAGCTGCAGAAAAGCTCAGAATGGCTGCCAATACCATTGCCCGCAGTCCCATTGCTCTTCAACTCCGCTTTCTCCAGACCCTGACTGAGATTGCTTCAGAGAACAATTCCACTACAATTTTCCCGGTGCCAATTGAGCTTTTCCGACCCTTTATGGCACCCCTGCTTACCGAGGAAGACAAAAAAGCTAAATCCGAGGAGTAAAAGATGGCTTGGTTTAAGAAAAAGCAGGAAGAAAAATCTGCCCCAGCCACTGAGTCAGTAAAGGGACCCGGATGCTTTTATTGGGTTCTGGGCTTGGTGGTTATTTTGGTGGTGGCGGTAGTTTTGGGCTTTAGCCTGAAAAAGGTTGAGGTAAATCAGGTCGGACTTCGGGTGGTCAAGCTCGGCTTGGGCATCTGGAAGACTGGTCCGGAATATGCCAAACCGCTTCCTGCGGGCTGGCATCCGATTTTACCTGGCTTTCATGAGTTTGTGGTTTATCAGAAGAATTTACAGAGTTTTGAAATGACCTCAAAGACTGGAGGATTCCGCGAGCCGGATTATCCATCCCTGGAAGTCCGAACCTCTGATGGATATAAGGTGAATGTTGATATTACCATTCTGTATCATATTTTGGAGGGAAGGGCGAATCTGGTGAGGATGTATTATCAAAATGACCAGGAGATTAAAATTAAAGGGATTCAGGCAATTACTCCCGGGGTGCTTCAAAATAAATTCAGTGAACTTGCTCGAGCTGAGGATTTTTACAATGCCCAGCTCAGAGGAGAAAAAGCGGAAGAAGCCAAGAAACTCCTTAATGAGTATTTCTTTAATCAGGGAATAGAAATTGTGGATATTGTGATTCGGGATTTTGAATTCCCAGAAGAATATGAATCTGCCTTGCTCCGCAAGGTTTTGGCGGAACAGCTCAAGCGGGTTCAGGAGGCTCTGGCAAAAGCCGCGGAGGCAGAAGCGGAGTGGAAAAAGGTTGTGGCTCAGGGGAATCGTGATGCCCAGATTGAGCGAGCAAAAGGTAAAGCTGATGCTAAAAAACTGGAAGCAGAAGGAGAACGAATTAAAGCGGAATTGGTAGCAGAAGGGAAAAAGAAGCTTTTAGAAGCCCAGGCAAGGGGAAAAGGAGAGTTGACCAGAGCTTTGGCGGGTCCGGGAGGGAAAATTTATGTCGGGCTGGAGTATGCCAAGGTGCTGGAAGGAGCGGAGCTAATAATTCTTCCTTCCGGCAAAGGCGGAGTGAATCCCTTGGATGTTCAGCAAATGCTGGATTTATTAAAATAAAAGGGGGCGAAAATGTCCGGGAAAAGCAAATATATTATTAGCATCAGTTTAATGATGATTATGCTGATTTTGGGCGGTTGCGTTCAGGTAGCCGGAGATGAGGTAGGGGTGAGGGTATTTAATATTTATAAGGGTGTAGAGCAAAAGCCGAAAAAGACCGGAACTTATTTTTATCTTCCTGGAATCTTTGATTTTTATATCTTTCCCAAGACCCAGCAGAAACTGGAAATGGTGGAAGCAGAGGCAGAGCTGGCAAGGAAAGCAGAAGAGACCATTTTAGCCCCTTCTGCCGGGAAAGGATATGAGCTGGAATTAGCCCAGATTGAAGAGCAGATGAAAAAGATTCAGGATGTGAAAGTTATCCCTCATAAACGAGCGGAGGGGAGGAGGAACATCAGGCTGAAAACCGCGGATGGAAATGATATCTGGGTGGACCTGGTGGTGGCGTATCAGGTGATTGAGGATTTGGCACCGGTGCTGGTGCAAAAAGTCGGAGTTGATATGGAAGCAGTGGCACGGATGGTAGGGATTGAAACTCGGGGAGTGGTGCGCCAGGTTCTGGGGGAATTAAGCACCCCGGAGTTTTATCTGGCAGAAAAGAGGGAGGAAAAAATTGCCCAGGCAAAAGAGTTTTTGAATAAAAAACTTAACCCTCTAGGGGTGAGAGTCAACAATTTAGCTTTGATTCAATTCCGCTTTGTCCCGGAATATGAAGATTTGCTTAGGGAGCGGGCTTTAGCGGACCAGAAAAGACAAGAATATGAACAATTGAAGTTAGCCGCGGAGAAAGAGAAAGAGGCAAAGGTGGCAAAAGCCCGGGGAGATGCTCAGGCAATGCGGGTTTTAGCGGAAGGAAAAAAAGAAAGACTCGGGCTTGAGGGAGAGGCGGAATTAGCCAGTTTAAGCGAGCAGGCGAAAGCTACCGAAATCAAGCTTTTAAAAGAAGCACAAGGGCTTAAGAAATTAACCCGCGGTTTGGCTGGTGCCGGGGGAGAGAATCTGGTTGCCCGAGAGCTGGCACGGGTGTTGAGAGGGAAAAAGATAATTATCCTTCCTGGCGAGCAGGGAACTATCAATATAATGAATCTTAATGAGTTCATAAAGAAATACCTGCCTTCTTCAGAAGAGAAAAGTAAAAAATGAAAAGGAATCTGCGAGAGTTATCTTTTGCTTTTTTTTCTAATGAGATATTGGCAGGACTGCTTTTTTTCCTTTTTACCTTGCTGATTTTTTTCTTAGTTAATCAGGGGAAATTACTTTATATTATATCTGCGGTTTTAGCGCTTTTGATTATTAGCTGGGCACAGTTTAATTTAAAAAGATGGATTTATCTTTGCTTTATTTTTCTTCCTTTTTCTCCATCTATTAATTTATTTGCTATAAAAACTCTGGTAAGTATAGAATTAAGTGATATAGTTGTTTGGTTAACAATTTTTGTTTTTATTTTGAGTTATGCTTTGAGAATTAGAGAAAGAAGAAAAATAGATTCTTATCTTTTTATTCCTGTAATAATCTATTTAGCAATTTCTCTTTTTTTTACTATTTTATCTTATTATGATCATTTAAGACTTTTATTAGTAATAAACGGATTAGGACATTTGTTTAAATGGAGTAGCTATATATTCTTATATTTTATAATGTATATGTACTTCCAAAATGAACGAGATATAATTATGTTATTAAGAATAATTTTATTGGTTTTTGCTTTAGGGTCCTTGGTTACTGTCTATCGGTATATATCTTATTCAGGTGGAGAATTTAACATTTATTACCGGGTGGGTGGATTAATAGAAGGTTTAAATTCTTATGCAGTTCTCCTGGCAATAATTTTAATTTTCTATTATAATCTTTTCCTTCAAGGATATGCCCGGAAGTTATTTCCTTTACCTATTTTCGTAGGGTTATGTTCTTTACTTCTCATGGCTCTTATCTTGACCTTTTCCCGAACAGGATGGGCAACTCTTTGGTTGTTTGTGATTTTTCTCACTTTTTTTAGAAAGAGAAGAATTTTGGGAATTGGGTTAATATTGTTTTCAATCTTGAACTTTTATATAGCCCGTCAGCCGGTCCAAGAAAGAATTGAAATGACTTTAAATCAGCCCACTGAAAAAGGACTTCCCATTGATTTAGGAGGAAGATATGGGATTTGGAGGATGACTATAAGAAAAACCTTAAAAAGATTTTATTTTGGGGTAGGATATCTTAATTTTTCTCAAGAAATTGCTGGAACAACTCCTCATAATCAATTTTTAGCTTTAATAGCAGAGCTAAGTATTTTTGGATTGGCTGCTTTCTTATTTTTACTTTATCGTTTATTTCGCGCCTGCCTTTGGTTATATCGTTATAGTTCTGGATGGAATAAAGAATTTGCTTTTGGAAGTTTAATAATATTATCCGCTTTGGTTTTTGCCTCATTTACCGGAGAATATTTTTACGGTTCTCCAATAATGCTTATTTTTTTGAGCTTTTATCTTTCTGCTCGGCTTGGATATCAATTAAATAAAGAAAAAAATATTAAATTCATTCCCGCGGTAACTAGAATAAAAACCTTAGAGTATAGGTTTCAATGAGAAATCTGATAAAAGGAGATCCTCTTCTTTTTCTTTTTTCTCTCTATATATTTTTTCATCCTATAATGATATCTCCAGAATTACCTTATTTGCAGAAAAAGTTAATATTGGCAGATATTATATTTGGAGTTATATTTATCCTGTTTTTGAAGGAATACTTATCAAAAAGAAAAATATTTTTTCCAATCAGCTTAATTGGTTTATTAACAACTTATATGTTAATTACACTCATTTGTTTTTTCCTACTCCCAAAAGAGAAGTTATTAACCGGTATTGTGGAGATTATAATTCAGTTTTATTTAATTTTGGTGTTGTTGGTTTCATATTATATATCTTCAACTAGAGAGAATTTAGACATAATATTTACTAGTTGGGGATACGCTGTGTTAGCAATTTGTCTAATTGGAGTGGTGGGATTGGGGCTTTATTGTGTGGGAATAAAAAACAATCCTTTTATTGGAGGGATTGGATATAATTTGCCCGCTGGTAATTATCCTCGGGTAATGAGCACTTTTCCTCATGGCAGTTATCTAATGAACTATTTAGCCCCCAGTTTTTTCTTTTTATTATATCTTAGAAGCAAGAAGTATAGATTGGGCAAAACTCCTTATTGGGAGATGCTATTAGTTTTGTTTATTATAATTTCTATTTTGACATTTTCTAGAGCATTTTTAGTTTGGTTGGGGATATTGATTTTTTGGATAGGAACCATAGAAAGCAAAGAGTTATTAACTAAAGTTTTCTCAATTTCAATGCTATCTGGAATAATTTTAGTGATAGCTTTCATTACTTATTGGAATATTTTTCCGATCAAGTTTAAATATCAACCGGATAATGAAGAGGGGATAGCTTTGGTTTTTTCTAGCAGACCTTCTCCTCGCTGGGAGATCTGGAAACAAGCCTGGAGAGAAATTAAAAAAAGCCCCTGGTGGGGAAGAGAATTAAGCTCAAATGCCACAGGTCCAGCTTGGCTCTCCGGTAGATTTTTTCCAAAAGGGATTGCCTCCCATAACACTTTTATTGAGCTTTGGACTTCGCGAGGAATATTTGGTCTAGCGATATTTTTAGCCCTGATATTTTGGGTATTAAAAAAGGGGTTAGAATCTCGTCCTTTATCACTTGAGCAGAAATCTCTTATACCCGCATTTCTTTGTCTGTTTTTAATCTTTTTTTTGGACCATATGCTTCGGGTAAGATTTGTTTATTTAATTTTTGGGATTTTTGCTGGGATTGGGAATAAAAGTAAGATAAAATTAAAGTATATATGAAGAGCAAATTGGCGAACCCTAAAAAGAAATATAATATTTGATAATGAAATTAGATATTTCTATTCCAGAAGAGAGAAAAAAATATCTTAAGAATTTATTAGAACAATACCACAAAGAGATATTTACTGGGAAGACTCGGCTGGAGAAGATTCTTGTTCGGGTGGTTAAAGAGCAAAAAGAATTGGGTAGAGAATTAAAAGTCTTTGACCTCGGTTGTGGTGCTGGTTATATTAGCAGGGCAATAGCCTGTTTAGAACATCAGGTAGTAGGGATAGACCAGAATCTTTCCATAATCGGGTATGCTCAAAGCACTACTCCTGAAGAATTACCGTTAAGGTATTATTCCATCTCTGCTGAAGCGGTTAAAGATAACTTCCTGAGCAAAGCTTTGAGATTTTAATTTGCAGTGAGGTGCTTGAGCATCTGCCTGACCCCTTTCAGCTCACCTGGCTTCCGGGTTATCTTCAGAAGGGGCGAAGCTCATTATTACAGTTCCAAACGGATTTTGCCTAGAGGAGCGGATTCGGTGGTTTTTATCCAAGACTCAAGCCGGAAAACTTTTGCTAGTTTTTTGAGTAGTTTGTAGGGTTTTAGGAATAGATTGCATGTTGTTTGGGAATTTTATCAGCTTCTGTTTCGTTTTTTCTTAAAAGGTGATTCTGTGGGGTATCGTTTTCTGGAGAAGATAGATGCTAGTCTGTTCCAAATTCTTCCGATTTGGCTAGCAAGTGGATGGATTCTGACCGCAAGAAAACCATAAAGGCTTAAAACTCCGAAGTGTTTATCAATGGATTTGACATTAGAGAATTATTTAGCTATTTTTATAGTAGACAGCTTGGATCCAGTTTCAGCCTGGACCGAGACCGAGTAAGGCAGTGATTCAAGCAAGTGAAAAAGGTAGCTGACCAGAAAGGCAGCTAACCCAAAAGCAGGAAGAGAATTTCAAGCCTCTCGGCAGGTCCGGGGGGCATTTTTTTTAAGGAGGAAATATGGAAAGGAAAAAAATAACGATTTTGGACCTCTCCGCAATGAAGCAGCGGGGGGAAAAGATTACAATGATCACCGCCTATGATTATCCTTTTGCCCGGATTGTAGATGATGCCGGGGTGGACATCATTTTGGTGGGAGACAGCGTGGGCACAGTGATTCAGGGGGTGGAGAATACCCTGCCGGTGACAATGGAGGAGATGATTTATCATACCCGGTTGGTTGCCCGGGCGCGTCCACGGGCAATGGTGGTTTTTGACCTTCCCTTTATGAGCTATCAGGAGGGTTTGGAGCAGGCAAAGAGGAATGCGGGGAGAGCGATCAAGGAGAGTGGAGCAGAGGCGGTCAAGCTGGAGGGCGGTGCCAATATGGCTCGCACCATTGAAGCAATTGTCAATATTGATATTCCGGTAATGGCGCATATTGGCTTAACCCCCCAGTCCGTTCACCGAATGGGTGGATACAGGGTTCAGGGAAGAGAGGAGCGACAGCGAAAGAAACTTCTTGATGATGCCCGGGCTGTGGAAGAAGCAGGAGCTTTTTCTGTGGTGCTGGAATGTATCCCGGCAGAGGTGGCAAAGGAAATTACCGAGATGCTCACCATTCCCACCATCGGGATTGGCTCCGGGATAGATTGTGATGGTCAGGTTCTGGTGCTCCATGACCTGCTTGGAATTTATCCGGGAAGAAAATTTAAATTTGTCAAGCAATATGCTGAGCTGTATCCGCTTTGCAAGAAGGCGGTTGAAGAATTCTGTCAGGAGGTTCGGGAAAAGAAATTTCCCACTCCTGAGCATACCTTTTATCTGGAGCCCAAAAAATGACCAACCCCCGGGTGATAGAAAGCATTTCTGAGATGCAGGAGCTTTCTCGTTCCCTGAAGCGGGAAGGAAAGAAAATCGCTTTTGTTCCAACAATGGGATATCTTCATCAGGGGCATCTTTCTCTGGTGGAGGGGGCTCGTCAGCTCGGGGATGTGGTAGTGGTGAGCATATTTGTCAACCCCACACAATTCGGTCCCAGCGAGGATTTTAACCGTTATCCTCGGGACCTGGAGGGAGATTTAAAAAAGCTGGAGCCTTACAGGGTGGAGTATGTGTTTTATCCTTCGGCGAGAGAGATGTATCCCAAAGGATACCAAACTTATGTTGAAGTGGAAGAATTGAGTAAAGGGCTCTGCGGGGATTTTCGTCCCGGGCATTTTCGGGGAGTATGCACAGTGGTTTGTAAGCTGTTTAACATTGTTCAACCGGATTTTGCGATTTTTGGGGAAAAGGATTATCAGCAACTTCGGGTGATTGAGCGGATGAGCAGGGATTTGAATTTCCCGATTCAGATTATCGGGATGCCCACGGTTCGGGAAGAAGATGGTCTGGCGATGTCCAGCCGGAATGCTTATTTATCTGAAGGGGAGCGAAAGCAGGCGCTTAGTTTATCTCAGGCACTGTTTACCTGTCAGGAGCTGGTCAGGAAGGGAGAGAAAGATTCCGTGGTGCTGAAAGAAAAAGCCCGAGAAATAATCAGCCAGAATCCTGACGCCCGAATTGAATATATAGAAGTCCGGGATGCTTACAGCTTAGAGCCTCTTGAGAAGATAGACCGTCCTGCCCAGATGCTTTTAGCGGTCTGGGTGGGAAACACCCGGCTGATTGATAACATTCGGCTGAATCCTGATTATCAAGGAGGATAGGAAGATGCAAAGGAGTATGCTCAAGTCCAAAATTCACCGAGCGAGGGTGACCGATTCTGACCTGAACTATGAAGGCTCCATTGAAATTGACCAGGCTCTGATGAAAAGTGCAGATATTCTGCCTTATGAAGAAGTCTGGGTCTGGAATCTGGCAAATGGAGCCAGGTTTTCCACCTATGCTATCCCGGCTCCGGAAGGTTCGGGAAGAATCTGCGTTAACGGAGCTGCTTCCCGGCTGGCGCAGGAAGGGGATTTGGTGATTATTGCCAGTTTTGTCCAGCTGGAGGAGGAAGAGCTTGCCAGCCATCAGCCTCGTCTGGTGTTTGTGGATGAGAACAACCGGATTAAATCGGTCTCTACTGGCTCAGGTGTAGTTCGCTCAGTAAAATGATATGAAAATCATCTCTGCGGAGCTGGTTTTGCCCATAACTGCTCCGGCAATCAAAAATGGAGCGGTGGTTGTTGAAGAAGGAAGAATCCTTGAACTGGGCAAAAGGGATGAGCTTAAGAAAAGATATTCCCGAGCAAAGGAGTTCCATTACCCGCTTTTAATTCCCGCTCTGGTCAATGCCCATACTCATCTGGAGCTTTCCAGCCTTTCTCTGCTTGGTCATCAAAATGATTTTGTTAGCTGGTTAGTGGAGCTTATTAAAAGGAAAAACCAGCTTACTCCAGAGCAAATTAAGGAATCTGCAGAAGAAGAAATCAAAACCTCTCTTGAGCTGGGAATAACCTCTCTGGGTGATATTGTCAGCGAGCCGATAATGTTAGAAGTTCACCGCTCCTCTCCGCTTTTCTCCATAGTTTTCTGGGAATTGCTTGGTAGGGGAAAAGGGCAGGTTCAGGCAAAGCTGGAGCGGGCAAAGAGTTTGCTTGGCAGTTATAATTATCATTTAAATAATTCTCGCATAGGTTTCAGCCCGCACACTCCTTATACTGCGAGTCTGGAGCTTTATCAAAAGGCAAAGCACTGGGCAGAGGAGAAGGACTTGCCCCTTTGCACCCATTTAGCGGAGAGTGAGGAGGAGCTGGAGCTGGTTAAGTATGGACGGGGCAGGATTAAGCAAGAGCTTTATTCTTTTGTTGGCTGGGGTGGTTTAAAGGTAAAGCCTTGGGGAAAATCTCCCTGCGAGCTTCTGGCAGAGATAATTGATGAGCGAATCAGTCTGGTTCATTGCCTGGAGGTCTCGGATTCAGACCTGGAGATTATCTCCCGGGCACGGGCAGTGATTCACTGTCCGAGGAGCAACCTTTATTTGAGTGGAAAGCTGGCAAGAATTCCTGAAATGCTGGATATGGGAATTGTGGTGGGCTTGGGCACAGATAGTCCTGCCAGTGCCGGAGATAACAATCTCTGGAAGGAGATGCAGGAGGTTCTCAGCCGGGCAGGGGAATATCCGGGCAGAGAAATCAAGCCCTATGAAATTTTAAAAATGGCAACTATTGGCTCTGCCCGGGCAATTTTTAGAGAAAAAGAGCTGGGAAGTATAGAGAAAAAAAAGCTGGCTAATTTGGTGGGGATAGATTTGCGGGTTAAAAGCGAGAATCTGGATTCAATTTCCCGAGATTTAATTGAAGGGGCACTGGAGCAGAAAAAATTTACCTGGATTGCAGGTGAAAAAATAGCAAACAGTTGATTTTGGAAAATAATTAAGCAGGAAATTTATCCCCGGGTTTAATTCGGTGTCCGGCAAGGAAAGCCCCGGGGCTCATTGATTTTTTTCCTGCGGGCTGAAGCTCCAGAATTCTGAGCGAGCCCTCTCCGCAGGCAACCTCAATCCATTTTTTATGAGCTTCTAACACCACCCCGGGCTCTCCTCTCTGCTCAGATGGTTCTGCTTTCCAGATTTTGACCAGGTTATTGCCTTCTCCCACAAAAGCTCCGGGTCTGGGATTAAATGCCCGGATTTTTTGCCAGATAATCTCCGCAGGCTCGCTCCAGTTAATCTTTGCCTGCTCTTTTTTGATAAGAGGAGCATAGCTGGCTTGAGAATCATCCTGAGGCACTGGCTCAATTTCTCCACTTTTTATTTTTTGAATGACCTGCATTAAAAGCTCTGCTCCTAGATGAGAGAGCTTTTGCTCTAAAGTGCCGGTGGTATCTGTGGGTTCTATTGGAATAGCTCTTTGGAGCAGAATTGGACCCGCATCCAGCTTTTCCACCATTTTCATTATGGTGATTCCGGTTTCCTTTTCTCCATTTAGTATTGCCCAGGGAATTGGAGCCGCTCCTCGGTATTTAGGAAGCAGAGAAGCGTGAATGTTAATGGAGCCGAGCCGGGGTGCTTCCAGCAGTTCTCCGGGAAGAATCTGCCCATAAGCACAGACCACAGCTAAGTCCGGGTTCAGCTCCTGCACTTTTTCAATAAATTCTGGCTGGCGGGCAGATTCCGGCTGAAGCACTGGCAGGTTATGTTCCAGAGCCAGCTTTTTTACCGGACTCGGGGTGAGTTTCTGTCCTCTTCCTTTGGGGCGGTCCGGCTGAGTAATAACCGCTACCAGCTCTTCTTTGCTTTCCAGAAGTCTTTTCAGGGGCGCCAGAGCAAATTCTGGCGTGCCCATATAAATTAGCCGGAGCGGTGGCATAATATCTTATCTTCTTTTTAGCCTGAGCTTGATGGTTTTGATTTCAAAATGTCCAATGGGAAATGAAACTGATTTAGAGTTATAAGCAATTTCTTTGGGATTCAGCTCTAAAAGGTCGGTTTCCCAGGCTCCAGTAATCTTAAAAAGCGGATTCACGATAATTTGTGCGACGGTATCTATTCCCTTTCCTTCCACCACCCTGACAATCAGGCTCTCATCATCCTCTGCTTTTTTGATTGAAGCAAGATAAGCCCCGTCGCTTTTTAAGCTGAGCAGGCTCAGGCTTGCCGGCAGTTCTCCGGAATGTGTGTCAATTTTTTGGGCAATCAAAGGAGTATTAAATTCATAGCCGGCTTTGTAAACTTCTGCTCTCTGCCAGGTTCCACTGTGGGGGAACAGAGCTAAATATGCCCAGTGCTCTCCCTGGTCAGTATGCTTGGTGGGGAAGGGGATATAAAGCAGATTAACATTTTTTGCCTCAGGCATTGGCTTGGGATGTTTGGCGGCTTTGATAATGCTCAGCCGGTATCCAGTGCCCTCCTGATTCAGGCTGAAGCCGTATTTTCCCCGATTGAGAAGCGCCAGACCATAATTAGAATCATTCAGGTCAATCCATTTCTGACAGGGCATTTCCCAGCGGGCTTTTTCTGCCGGGGTTTCGGGATGAGTGGGTCGGGCAATCACCGCATAGGGAATTTCTGCCCAGACCTTATCGGATTTGATACTGGTATTATATTCCACTTTGACCAGGGTTTCTTTCCAGTGCATATCTGTAAAGGTGGTGAGCCGAACCAGAGGGGAGAAAGCGGTTAAAGTAATCCACTGTTTGAAGCTGGTGGGGTCTCCTTTTCGCTCCACCAGCACCTGAACCAGCACCGGACCTTTCTGGACAATTTTTACTGAGCTGGGCTCTGGCACCGGGATTGGATTTTTCAAATAATTATGCGAGATGTTCCAGGCGGAATACATCTGGGGCTGGTCTTTAAAGGCAAGGATTTTATTGCTCGGAGCGGAGAGCAGTTCTTTTTTGAGCCTTTTATCATAAAGGGAAGCCAGCCAGCCGGTTTTTTTATCAACTGCTACTTTTATCAGGTCGTTTTCCAGGATAATCTGCAAGTCGCGCTCTTTTGCTTCTGGACCCGTTCCCTGATATTCCCCGGGTTTTAGCCAGTAAACCTTCCAGCCCAGAGCCGGAACCTGAGCCGAGAAATATAAATAATTTTTCCCATCTTCACCCTGGGCACACTGGCTGGGAATTTCTTTGCCTCTCTGGTCAAATACCCGATAGCATTGTCCAGCAGAGACCTCTACCTGAGCCAGGTCATTTCTTTCCCAGCCGAGGGGATTAAACACCAAAATCGGCTCCATTCCCGGCTGGGGAGGTTGAGTGTTAATATTCTGGGCAAGGGAGGTAATTCCCTGATTGAGCAGGTTTTTGGTTTCATTTTGAATCCATTGATAATGCTCCCGGGCATCTTTATAAACCTCCGGGATGCTGGAGCCAGGAAGAATATCATGGAATTGATTGAGTAAAATCACCTTCCAGATCGCGGTAATTTTATCTAAAGGATATTTTTCTCCGAGCAGATGCGCCCAACTGCAGATGGCTTCTAAGCTTCTCATCAGGGCTTCTGCCCGGCGGTTAGCCCGCTTAATCCATTCATGAGTGGTCATTACCCCCCGATGATATTCCAGATAAAGCTCATCATTCCAGACCGGAATTCTCTCCCCATACTTATCCAGCTGAGGGAAGAATTCATAAGCACTGGCAATTTTGCCATAGCCCAGCTCCTGAAAAGCGAGCTGTGTCTTTATTTCCCATTTCTGAGGACCGTGTCCACCATCGCCCACACCATAAAATACCGCCATTTCTGGAATAAAATCTTTGCTTTTGGCTTTTTCAATTTTCCCCGACGGGGTGGAATAATCCGCAATCAGCTTGACCCCTGGTTTGAGCAGGTAGCGAGTGCTTTTGAATTTAGAAACTTCTCCAGCATTAAAAGGTATTCCCGCAGAGATAGGACAGATATGGGTCAGAATTTTGGTTCCATCCGGTGCCTGCCACCAGAAAAGGTGGAAGGGAAAAATCGTGGTATCATTCCAGGTGATTTTGCTCGTCCACATATATTTGGCACCACTTTTAACCACAATTTGAGGAAGGTTCCAGTTATAGCCAAAGGAATCAAGAAGCCAGGAAATGGTGCTGATATGTCCAAAATGTTCCAGATAAAATCTCTGCCCGTAAAGACGCTGGCGGACAAAACTTTCTCCCTCCGGCATATTGCAATCAGGTTCTATCCACATTCCACCAACAATCACCCATCTCCCCTCTTTTTCTCTCTGCTTGATTTTTTCAAAAAGCTCCGGGTCTACCTCACGAGTCCATTCATAATATTGCGGTGCGCTTTGATGATAAGAAAAATCTGGAAATTCTTCCATATGCTTGATTGCCTTGCCAAAGGTTAAGGGGCATTTATAGTCCCGGGTCTGACGCCAGCGCCACCGCCAGGCCGCATCTATATGAGATTGACCCAAAGAATATAAATAAACTTCATCTGGCTTTAAATCTCCCCGAGACAGTTGAACCTGATACCAGTTTTTGAGAGTGTGCTTAAAAAGCGGGGAGACCTGAGTCTTTTCTTCCGCGTAGACAGAAAGAGTCAGCCCGGAAAAAACAATTACTAAACCAGCGATGAGGATTTTTTTCCATTTACTTAATACCATTCTCCTACCTCCTGGTTTATTTCTTTTGCCCTCCGATAGGCAGTATAAGCACTTAAGAGATGACAAATCCAGCCAATCGTCCCGCCGGTGCCAATCCAACAGCCCGGAGTGATAATCAACCAGAATAATCCCCGAAGCAAATCCCGATTATAAAATTGCCCCAGCCCCGGAACCAGAAGACTTAAAACACAGGCTAAAGTTGGATTTTGAGGATATTCCTCTGCCATTATTTTTCTAGCTCACGAGCAAAATGACGATATAATAAGTAGGTGACAATAAAAGAAAAAATAAAAATTCCCGCTGGAACAATAATCCCGAGCCAGACACTGCCGATTTGATGAAATTCATTCATTTTTTTGCTCCCCGGTTTTTTTCTCTGCCTCTCGTTTTTTATAATTCCACCAGGCAAAAATTAATCCTAGAAAAGAGGCAATATAAGCAATGCTCATTCCGATCAGCTTTCCTCCACCGGATTGGATAAAATTTAACCAGGCACTCTGTTCGCTCATTTCATCTCCTCCCATCTGGAGACTCGCTCAACATGTTCCAAGAATTCTGCCTGCCTGCGTTCATATTCATCCGAAACCGCTTTGAGCTTGGGGTCTATAACCCAATACATCAGAACAACGCACACTACCCCTGCGCCCATCACAATAAAACCAATTGGCTCCAGCAAAAGCACCTGTGCCAGACCAATGGAGCAGAGGATATACCCCAACGGCGAGAGTATGCAGGCAAGCAGGTCTTCCCAACTCCAGCGCTCTGCCTGCTCGGGAGTGTATTTTCTTGCCATTTTTTTCCTCCTTTAATCCTTAATTAAGCCCATCTCCACTGCCTTTTGATGAACCGGCTTCCACCAGCCAATCGGTCGTGCCATTACATAATATTTGACCAGATGCTCCATATCTTCTGGCTTGGTCAAAAGGGTGATGGGGAAGTAGATTAAAAAGGTCAAGCCCATCAGGAGCCAGAACTGGATATAATCTGGAAGATTATCCGGTAAGACCCCAAAAGCTGGTAGCACCCAGACCACCAACCAGCTAATTCCCAGATTGGCAATCCAGCTGGCGAGATACCCCCAGGAATTAAATCTCCACCAGACCACCTGAAGAATGCTGGGAAGCCAGATTCCGGCGGCTTGAAGCCAGAGAGCAAAAATCAGCCATTTAGTAATTTCCTTCATCAAAAGTCCGTAAAGGAAAGAACCAAGCAATAATATCAGAGTAGCGATTCTTCCAATCCAGACCAATCTCTGCTCGCTAGCCCGGGGATTGATATAGTGATGGTAAAGGTCCCGGGTGAAGTAAAGTGCTCCGAGATTAAGATGGGTGCTGATGGTAGAGAGATGGATAGCTAAAATTGCTGCAAAGAAAAATCCCACCATCCCTACAGGAAGATAACCAAATCCCAGCCGATACCAGGCAAGCTCATATTCACTGGTCTCCTTGATGTGAGGAAATAGAACAAAAAAGCCCAAAATTGCTACAGCCCAGAGGGCATTCCGAATCAAAACCAGAAATCCTCCCCACCAGATGCTCCAGCTCGCATCCCGCACCGTGCGGGCGGACTGAATCCTCTGTGCCTCCGGATACCAGTCAATAAAATTGCCCATACCCACACCGCCTACTACTGCCATCACCAGCATTGTAATGAACCAGAGGAAGGGAAAATCTCCTTTGGCAAAGCCGGTAAAGGCAAAGGGATTAAGTCGCCATTTTTCTCCCAGGCTGGTCAGATGATTGACAATTCCATGGGGACCGCCTGCGGCCATAATTCCCCAGATGCTGACAATGACAATTACCAGAAAGGCAATTATTCCCTGCTGGAAGTCTGCCATCACCACTCCCCAGTAGCCAGCGCTGAGCACATAAAGGGCACAGGCACTGGAAAAAGCCACCAGCCCCACCCATTCTGGCCAGCCAAAAAGCAGGGTGCAGACCTTTCCCATTGCCATTCCTACCCAGCCAAGCACGAACATATTCATAAACACCTGCCACCCAGCAAGCCAGCCCCGAAGAAGCTCGGAGCCCAAGCCAGAATACCTCAGGCTCTGCCATTCCGCCTGACTCATTGCCAGGGAGCGGCGGAAGATTCTGCTGGAAACAAAGGCACTTACCGCACACCAGAGGGAAAAGAAGGTATACCAGAGTCCTCTCATTCCGTGTTTATAAATTACTCCACCAATCCACATCGGGGTGTCAGTGGCGGTATGGGTGGCATAAACTGAGCTGGCAGGTAGCCACCAGGGAAGTCCTCTTCCGGCAATGAAGAAATCTGATTCACTTCTTTTTCCCAATCGGTAAAACAAAAAACCACAACCAATCATCAAAGCCAAATACGCCCCGGTCCAAAACCAATCCAAAAAATGAAAAGTTACTTTTAATTCTTCCATCTTTACCTCCCTGGGATTGGTCTTTTAATCAATATCAGAGCAGATTTTTTTTGTCAAGAATTTGGGCTGGTTTTGGAGTTTTGCTTGTCAATCGGGAACTTATTTGCTATTTTAAAATTCAAATCTATCTAGGGAAAAGGACAATGAAAAGATTACTGGTTTTTGGTTTGATGGTCATTTTAGTTTCTGCCTGCAAGCAGGGAGTGGAGACCGCATCTCATCCTCTTCAGGAGCAGGCAAAAGAGCATTATTTTAAAGCCCGAAGGCTGTTTCTTACCTGCAACCCAGATAATTACATAAAAGCGATAGAAGAATACAAGCTGGCTCTGGATTACTGGGATGAATACCCCGAGGCTCTGGCAGGCTTGGCTGAGGCAATATCAATGTGGCGAGGATACAGCATTAGCGAGGAGGAATTTGGTAAAGCTTATCAGTATGCTCAGCGAGCCCTCCGTTTGAATCCGGACCTGGCAGATGGATACCGGGCAATGGCAGACCTTTTTCGGCACCGCCGGGACTATGAGCGCGCCCTCCGCTTAATTGAAACCGCCATAGCACTAGACCCGGATAATGCGGAAAATCTTTATGTTAAAGGCAGTGCTCTTCTTGCCATTAATCCTCAGGAAGCAGCTCGGGTGTTGATAGAGGCGCAGAAGCTCAATCCTGAGCTTCCCAAAATTTATTTTAACCTGGCAAGTGCAGCTCAGAAGCTGGGAGAATACGACCGGGCACTTTCTCTTTTAGAGAAGTATCAAAAGATGGTTCCTTCTGAGCTTTCCGCTTACTGCTCAATGGGAATGGTGCTTTTGAGCAAAAGAATTAAGGAGGAAAAGCCGGAAGTAAAAAAACAGCTTCTTGACCAGGCAATAGAGAAATTTAAAACCGTCTCGGCTTTAGCGAATATTAAAGAAAAACCCTGGCAGACCTCCTGGGTACTTTTGAGTTATAAGACTCTGGCAAATATTTATCTGGAAGAAAAGGACTATCAATCTGCCCTGGACTGGCTGAAAAAGGCAGAGGAAATTACTGACCAGGACTCTCAAATCTATTATCTTTATGGGATGGTTTACAAGGAACAGGGGAAAAAATCTCTGGCAAAAAAATATCTGAAAAAAGCCCTTGAGCTTTCCCCGGATTCAGAAGAGGTCAAAAAAGAACTGGAAGCCCTTTAAAATCAACTTATTTAGCTTTTCTGAGGCTGAAAATATAATATCTTCCATCCCCGCTTTTGCGCTTCCTTTTTTAAAAGCCGGTCCGGATTTATCACTACTGGATGACCAAAAGCTTCCAGCACCTTTAAGTCAGTAATGCTGTCCGAGTAATAATAAGAATCTTTCAGGCTGATGCCATTTTCCTGAGCAAATTTTTGAGCATACACCAGCTTGCCTTCCCCATAGCAAAAGGGGCGAACCAGCCGTCCCGTGAATACCCCGTCTTCCACCTCCAGCCGATTGCAGAGGTAATGCTTGATGCCTAAATATCTGGAAAGTGGCTCTGCCAGATAAACCGTGATGGCGCTTAAAAGACAGAGCTCGTCTCCTTGTTTCCGGTGTTCTTCAATCAGCTCAATTGCCTGTGGATAAATATAATGCTTAACCACCTCTTCAAACCATTCCTGGCAGTTTTTGACCATCTCCTCTTCTCGCATTCCCTGATAACGAAGGGTAACTCTCTCGGTTACCGCTTCAAAGTCCAGAAGGTTGAGCTTGTATTGAAGCAGATAAAATGAGCCCAAAATCAGCTCATAAAACTTATATTCCCCTCGCTGACGCATATAATTAACATAAAGAAGCATAGAGCTTTTGCTCAAGAGGGTATAATCCACATCAAAGAAGGCACAGGATTTCATCTTCATTAAACCTTAATTCTTTGGTATTTTAATTTTTCTGGAGCTATTTCCCCCAAGCCCAGCTCAGAAGCGAGCTTTAAATGCTTAATCTCTGCCGGCTTCCAGCTCCTTCCATACCATTCGCTTAAAGTGACCATCAGGGCATCGGTTTCCACCGGGTTGGTTCCTGCCACCACCAGATTCAGTTTTTTCAGGATGCCGGGACCACCCGGTCCCCCTTCAGTCATTACTGTACTGGCGTCAATTAAATTAAGTCCAGGTTGAATTACACTGGATAAATCAGCAATTGCCTGATGCAAGTTATAAATAGTATGAAACCGCTTGCGGTTTAAAATGAAGCCCATTAAGTTCTTCAGACATAGTGTTACCGTGGTATCACCATGTGTCTTTGCCTTGGCAAGATTGATAATTAAATCCGCCTCCAGAGCTGGCTTTAGAATTTTCACCTTTTTTAAATCCTTTCCTCGGGGGACCTTTACCTCCTGGTAAAATTTTTCCTCAGTAAAATACTGAAACCGGGCTTTGGGAATTTTTTTCAGCGTCTCACGAATCCCGCTTCTCCAGAGACAGAGAGTTGCCGGGTACAAAGGATGGTCTGCAATTAAAACTTCTTTTGCCCCGGCTTCCAGACAGAGCCGGGCTACCTCTGCCACCATTTCCGGATGGGTATTTGCTCCCCGCTCCGGACCACTGGCAAAACTCAAATTCGGCTTGATTAAAACTTTTGTGCCCGGCTTAACAAACCGCTTCATTCCCCCAAGAGCAGAAATTGCTTTTCTGGTAGCAGAGAGCATCTCTCCCTCTACCACTGCCAGCTCAGGAATTTGTTTAGCTTTTAGATAAGAAAGACTACTCCCTGCTAAAACCCCTATGCCCGCGAGCTGAAAGAACTCTCTTCGGCTTAATTTTTCTTTCATTTATCCCTTCCTTTTCCTTAATACTAAAAATTTGAGCTGGAATTGTCAAAAAAATCGGTTATATTGAAAGCGATGGACCAATTCAAAGAATGGGAAGCAACTGAACTTTATTGTCCAAGGTGTAAGGCACCTCGTCCGGTGCGGAAAAGACTGCTTTTA
>CAZKMM010000026.1:0-22142 GCA_964553915.1 uncultured bacterium | reverse complement strand
ATGCAGGAAGCAATTGCCAGCTGGGGATTTAGCGTGAGTTTTTATATTCTGGCATTTTTAGCGGTGGTGAGTGCTCTGGTGGTGGTAAGCCATCGCAATCCGGTAATCAGTGCCCTCTGGCTGGTGGTGAGTTTTGTCTGTGTGGCAGGGATTTATGCTCTGCTCCGGGCACATTTTCTGGCAATGGTTCAAATTCTGGTTTATGCTGGGGCGGTGATGGTTTTGTTTGCGATGGTGGTGATGCTGATGGATTTAAAGGAGATAGGAAAAGGAAAACAGGGGCAAAGGCTGATTAGATTCCTCGGAGGATTAAGCGGGGTTTTGATTATGCTCCTGCTTTTGGTTTTAAATTCTCAGGCTTGGAAAGTGAGCTGGGAGGGAAAAGCAGGTGCAGAATTCGGCACCATTTCTGAGGTGGGTAAGGTGCTATTCACCAGGTATTTATTGCCTTTTGAGGTATTGAGCTTACTTTTGCTCAGTGCGGTGATTGCGGTGATATATCTGGCACGTCGCTGGGAGGAGAAGAATTGAAAGTTGGACCTGAGCATTTTCTGGTATTAAGTGCGATTTTGTTTTCCATCGGGCTGATTGGAGTTTTAGTGAGAAGGAATGTGCTGATTATCCTGATGAGCATAGAGCTGATGCTTAATTCTGCCAATCTTGCTCTGGTGGGGTTTGCTAAATTTATGGGGGATATTTCCGGGCAGGTTTATGCCTTTTTGATTATGGTGGTTGCGGCTTGCGAGATTGCGGTGGGGCTGGCTTTGATTCTGGCACTGTTCCGCAACAAAGATACGGTTGATGTGGACGAGATAAACATAATGAAATGGTGAGAAGATGGAAGAATTAGCCAGAGCCATAGAGCAGAACTGGATTTTATGGATAGTGCTATTTCCCTTTTTAGGGTTTTTATTTAATGGCTTGGGCTGGATATTTTTCCGCCAGCGGTATCCGAGGTGGCTGGCGAACTGGTCTGGGTGTTTGAGTGTTTTTGGAGCCTTTTTGGTGACCTGTTTGGGATTTTATCGGATTCTTCACCAGCCGGAGGAGGTATATTTTTATCAGAAGCTATTTACCTGGCTTTCCGCGGGAAGATTTCAGGCGGATTTTGGTCTGCTTTTTGACCATCTTTCTGCGATGATGTGCCTGGCGGTTACCCTGGTCGGGCTTTTGATTCATATTTATGCTACTGGATATATGTCTCACGACCCGGCTTATGCCCGATTCTTTGCTTATATGAACCTGTTTATGTTTATGATGCTCACCCTGGTTTTAGCAGATAATGTTGTTCTTTTGTTTGTCGGCTGGGAAGGAGTGGGACTTTGCTCCTACCTTTTGATTGGCTTCTGGTATGAGGACTGGGAAAAAGCCAGGGCAGGATTAAAAGCTTTTATTGTCAACCGGATTGGTGATTTTGGATTTTTGCTTGGGATTTTTACTCTGTTCTGGGCATTGGGCACAGTTGATTTTATGGCGATGCGGGGCTGGATTGAGGCACATCCGGAGCAGTTTGCCCAGCTCAGTGTTTTTGGGGTGAGTGTGGCTACCCTGGCCGGGATTTTCCTTTTTATTGGAGCTACTGGCAAGAGCGCCCAGATTCCCTTATATGTCTGGCTTCCGGATGCAATGGCAGGTCCCACTCCGGTGAGTGCTTTGATTCACGCCGCGACAATGGTTACTGCCGGAGTTTATATGATTGGAAGGATGAGCTTTGTTTATGTGCATTCTCCGCTGGCATTATCAGTGGTGGCGGTGGTGGGAGCTTTAACTGCTCTTTATGCCGGAACCATCGGTCTAACTCAGACTGATATAAAAAAGGTTTTGGCTTATTCCACTATCAGCCAGCTTGGATATATGTTTCTGGCAATGGGGACAATGGCATTTTCTGCTGGGATTTTCCATCTCTTTACTCACGCCTTTTTCAAGGCGCTATTGTTTTTAGCTGCGGGCTCGGTAATTGTTGCCTTCCATCATAGCGAGCAGGATATTACCAAGATGGGAGGTTTGAGCAAATACCTTCCCTGGACTCATCGCACCGTGTTTATTGCTTTTCTCGCCATAATCGGAATACCGCCTTTTGCCGGGTTCTTCTCTAAAGATGAAATTCTCTGGCGGGCACTGGCTACTTCTAATTCTCTTTTAGCCCGCTATCATTTGAACAAGCTCCTCTGGGCAATTGGTTTGCTGGCTGCGATCATAACCGCTTTATATATGACCCGCTGGATGATTTTGACCTTCTGGAACGGAACCCGGGTGGAGCCGGAAAAAAGAGAGCATCTGAAAGAATCGCCGAAAAATATGATAATTCCGATGGCGCTTTTGGCCATAGGTAGTGCTCTGGTGGGATTTTTGGGCTTGCCTCATATTTTCGGTGGTCATAACTGGTTTGAGCATTTCCTGGAGCCAGCTTTTGCCCGGGTGCCTCATCCAGTAGAATTGTCTCTGGCAGGAGCAGGACCTGAGCTGTTGGAAGTGGCTCTGGTGGTGATTTCTGTGGGTGCGGTGCTTCTGGGCTGGTTGATTGTCCATTATCTTTATCTGGCAAAGCCGGGAGAGGCAGAGAAGCTGGCAGAGAAGCTTAAACCTTTATACAGGCTCAGCTACAACAAATACTATGTTGATGAGATTTATGATTATACCGTGGTCCAGCCGGTAGTTAAAGGCTCATATTATTTCCTGTTCCGGTTTTTTGATGTGGTGGTGGTTGATGGGATTGTTAATGGGGTGGCAAAACTCAATGAGCTTTTGGGAAAACTGCTGAGAAGATTCCAGAACGGAGTTATTCATACCTATCTGGTGATATTTGCTCTGGGAGTTTTAGTGGTATTACTTTATTTTGGTCTGCTCAGGTGAGGGAAAATGAGGTTTATTGAGGCACATATTTTAAGTTTGATTATCTTCCTGCCTCTGGCAGGAGCGGTAATTTTACTTTTTATTGACCGGGAACATAAAAATTTTATTCGCTGGGTATCTTTGCTGGTTATGGGGCTGGAGCTGGCTCTCTGCGTCTGGCTCTTTCTTAATTTTGATGGCACCAGCCCGGATTTTCAATTCCTTGAGCGGAGAATGTGGATTGATGCCTGGAATGTTCACTACCAGGTGGGAGTGGATGGAATCAGCCTGCTTTTAGTCTGCCTGACCGGTCTTTTGGGACCGGTGGTAATTCTTTCCAGCTGGAGCGCAATTCAGGAGCGGGTGAAGGAATACCATCTTTTTATGCTCCTGCTTCAGACCGCTATGATGGGCACATTTTTGGCTCTGGATTTAGTCCTGTTTTATATTTTCTGGGAGCTGATGCTGATACCGATGTATTTCCTGATCGGTGTCTGGGGCGGTTCCCGGCGAATATATGCGGCGCTAAAGTTTTTCCTTTTCACAATGGTGGGCTCGGTTTTAATGCTTCTGGCGATTATCTGGCTACATTTTTACACCCATAGTTTTGACCTGATTGTGGTAAATTCTTTCCTGGGGATGAACCCATTAAAGCTCAATTATCAGCTGGCTTTGTTTTCTGCTTTTGCCCTGGCATTTGCCATTAAGGTGCCGATGTTCCCGTTCCACACCTGGCTGCCGGATGCTCATGTGGAGGCTCCAACCGCGGGCTCGGTAATCCTGGCAGGGATTTTGTTAAAAATGGGCACTTATGGATTTATTCGGTTTGCCATCCCGCTTTTCCCGGATGCGGTTGCCAAGGCGGTTCCCTTAATTTCAATTTTAGCGATCGTCGGGATTATTTATGGAGCCTTAGTTTCAATGGTTCAGGAGGATATCAAGAAGCTGGTAGCTTATTCCAGTGTGAGCCATCTGGGGTTTGTTATGCTCGGTCTTTTTGCCCTGACCCTTACTTCTATGCAGGGGGCTTTAATTCAGATGGTCAATCACGGACTGAGCACCGGGGCTTTGTTCCTTTTAGTAGGAGTAATTTATGAACGGGCACATACCCGGCAGATTAATGATTTCGGCGGTCTTTCCAAGATGATGCCGTTGTATGCGGTATTTTTTATGATTGTTGCTTTAAGCTCGGTCGGGCTTCCCGGATTAAACGGTTTTGTCGGAGAATTTTTGATTCTGGTGGGAACCTTTATAAGCGAACATCCTTATGCCAAGGTTTATGCCATTTTTGCCGGTAGTGGTGTGATTTTCGCGGCGGTGTATCTGCTCTGGATGTATCAGCGAGTATTCTTCGGAAGTTTGAAGACCCCGGCAGAAAAAAGATTTTCCGACCTCAATTTCCGGGAGGTGGTTTATCTGCTTCTGGTTTTAGTTTTTATTGTCTGGATTGGGATTCATCCCTCAACCTTCCTGAGTAAAAGTCAGGCGACAATTGAGAAAATTATCGAGCAGGTAGAGGAGCGGAGGATTACCCAGAGCGAGCTTGGAAATAAATGGGCAAAGCTATTTAATCCCGAGCAAGTAAAAAAGATATTTAACAGGTGAAGAAATGCAGATACCAAGCCTGAATATTTATGATTTAGCCGGGATTTTCACTCCGATGATGCTTGGTCTTCTCTGTCTTTTCGGGCTGATTTTAGATGCCTGGCTGGGAAGAAAAAGACCTGCCTGGGTGGGGGGCTACGCCTTTGTTGGAATGGTTTTAATTTTAATCTTTCAGGTGCTTCTCCATATTTACCGGGCAAATTTAACCGATGATATAGGTGCTGGTTTTGGCGGGCTGTTTTATTTTGACCTGTTCGGGATTTATTTCAATTATCTGTTTTTAGCCGGAGCAATTCTGGTTTTAGCAATGAGTTTTTCTCATCTGGCTGGGAAAAGGTATCATCGGGGAGAATTTTATCTACTTCTTTTAATTTCCACCGCGGGAATGTGCCTTTTAGCTGGAGCCAGAGACCTGATTATGGCGTTCATTGGCTTGGAAACAATGTCCCTTCCGGTTTATGCTCTGGCAGGAGCGAACCGGGATAATCTTAAATCCAATGAAGCCGGGTTAAAATATCTGCTTCTGGGTGCTTTTGCCAGTGCGCTTCTTCTTTATGGTATAGCTCTTCTTTATGGAGCTGGGGGGTCAACCGGGTTTGCCTCTCTTTCCCAGAGGCTTTCTGAGTTAACCACTAAAGATATTAAATTTTATTTTATGCTCGGGGGAATGGGTCTGGTGATTGTTGGGTTTGGTTTTAAAATAGCGATGGTTCCCTTTCATATGTGGGTGCCGGATGTTTATGAAGGAGCTCCTACCCCGATTACCGCTTTTATGGCTGGAGGAGTAAAGGCCGCGGGTTTTGCCATTCTGATTCGGGTATTTCTCACTGCTTTTGCCGGCGAATGGCTTGCCGGGTATAAACTCCTCTGGGCACTGGCAGTGGCGACAATGACCGTAGGAAATCTAATTGCTCTGGTGCAGACCAATATTAAGAGGCTTTTAGCTTATTCCAGTATTGCTCATGCCGGATATTTACTGGTGGGCTTGACCGCGGTGCTTGCCAGTAAAAATATCACAGAGGCGCTTTTCCCCAGCTATGCGATGATGTATTACCTTTTGGTTTATTTGTTTATGACCATTGGGGCTTTTGCCATTATTGTGGTGATGGAGCGGGAAGGCAGAGGCGGAGAAGAACTGAATGATTATGCGGGGCTTTCTGTCAGCAGACCCTTCCTGGCAGGGGCAATGGCAGTGTTTATGTTCAGTCTGGCAGGTATTCCTCCTCTGGGTGGATTTTTTGGAAAATTTTATGTGTTTCAGTCAGCGATTCAGCATCGGCTTTATCACCTTACCATCATTGCGGTTTTAAACAGTGTAATTGCTGCTTTTTATTACCTGCGGGTGATATATGTAATGTATATGCAGGAAGAAAAAGAAAGGGTCAAAGAGCCCGGGTATGAAGCCGGGGTTCTTCTCAATTCGGTTCTGATTATCTCCCTGATTATGATTTTCCTTACCGGACTTGCACCCTCCCGATTTCTTGAGATAATTTTATTAACCTTCAGACGATTTGTCTGAGGGAAAAATTCAGGCTCAAACCAGAAATGGATGACCACACCAGAGTAGAATCAGAGCCCCGGCAGGGCGATGTCTTGGTGGTTCGGCTCGTTTTTGAGAGGCGGGCTGGAAGAAAGGTTAAAGGAGAATGGCTTTACCTGCTTTTTGGAGAGCAATTTCTTTTAGGGAGAGAAGAGGGCTGTGAAATCCGGATTATTGATGACCGAATCAGTAGAAAACACTGCCTGATTAAACTGGAAGATGATGGAGCTCATCTGATAGACCTGGGCAGTACCAACGGAACCTACCGGAATGGTCAGCCAGTAGAAGAAGAGATAATTTTAGAGAATAAGGACCTGCTTAATCTGGGAAAGGTAATCACCTATCAGGTGCGGGTATGTTATCGCCAGGGCAAGTTAAGCTCAGCCCGGCTGGTAAATGGAGGGGAGGTATATCTTCTTGCTCGCTCTGAGATTTTGCTCGGAAGATACGAGGAGACAAATGATGAAGTTGACCTTTTAATTTATGACCCCTCTTTAAAAATCTTCCACGCTAAAATTGAGAACCTTTATAAGAATAATATCATTTCTGCTCTGGAGTCGGATTGTCTGTTAAAAGTTAATGGCAAGCCGGTAAAAGAGATGGAAATAAAAGATGGAGATTTAATTGAGCTGGGCGAAACCGGCTTTCGCTGGAAAGTAATTTCCTTCACCTGAAAAAAATGGGATACCAAAACCCGGACTTCTCAATTCTGGATTTCCCAAATCATTTCAGCTGGATGAGTAAATGAGCTCAAAAATTCTTTATCCTCCTGCCAAGGTCAACCTCCGCCTGGAAGTCCTTGCCCGGCAGGAAGACGGATACCATCAGCTGAGGATGATTGTGCTTCCCATCACCTTGTTTGATGAGCTGGAGCTGGAATTTACTGGCAGGGAAATTGAGCTGAAAACCTCGGGCTGGGAGATTAGCGGTTCCAATCTGGTGGAAAGAGTGGTGAGATATTTTCAGGAAAAATTCCAGCTGGATTTCGGGATAAAAATCTTTTTGAAAAAAAACATTCCGCCCGGTTCCGGTCTGGGAGGAGGAAGCGGTGATGCGGGAATTTTGCTCCGGGCTTTGTGTGAGCATTTTCAGATTCCTCTTTCTGGTCTGGATTTAAAAGAGATTGCCTATCAGCTTGGTGCGGATATACCATTTTTTATTTTTTGCCAGCCTGCCTGGGTGGAGGGAATTGGGGAGAAGGTGGAGGTAATTAAAGGTTTTCCTGAAGTATATTTTCTCCTGGTCAAGCCAGAATTTTCTCTTTCCAGCAGGGAGGTGTATCAATCCTATACTCTGGCTTCGGATTTGACACTGGAACCAAAAGAGGTTATCCTTACCAGACTTTTTGAAAAGAACTGGGAGCAGATTTTAAAAAACGACCTTGAGAAAGTAGCTTTTGCGAGGCATCCAGAATTGGAGAGATTAAAGTCAGCTTTGAAGTCGCTGGGAGCAGAAGGAGTGGTAATGAGCGGTTCCGGTCCCACCCTGGTGGGAGTTTTTTCTGAGCCATCCAGAGCCAGAAAGGCAGAGGAGAGGATTCAGGAGACTTTTCCCGGGCTTTTTCAAGCGGTAGCCGGGGTTTATTCTTCCGGGCAAAAAACACAAGGAGGTTTTTAGCAATGGAGATCACAGATGTCAAGGTATTTCCGGTCAATGAGGAGAGGCTTAAGGCTTATGTGACCATCATCATTGATAATTGCTTCTTGGTTCGGGAGATCAAGGTAATTAACGGCAATTCCGGGTATTTTGTCGCGATGCCGAGCAAGAAGCGTAAAGATGGCACATATCGGGATTTAGCTCATCCGATTAATCAGGAAACCCGGGACCTGCTGGAGAAAGTTGTTTTAGATGCTTACTGGAAACGGGTAAAAGAATTAGAAGAAGAAGAAAAACCTACAGAGACGCTCCAGAGCTCTGGCGAGTAGCAGATTGCAAGGGTCAATATTTTTATTAAAATATTAAAGGGAACCAGAGCTATCGGCTTTGGGGCGTCGCCAAGTGGTAAGGCATGGGACTTTGGATCCCACATTCGCAGGTTCGAATCCTGCCGCCCCAGCCAGTTGTTTTTATTTTAATTAAGGGGAGAAAGAGATGCAGGATAGTTTAGTGGTACTTTCCGGCAATGCTCACCCGGAGCTGGCGAGAAAAATCAGTGAAAAAATCGGGGTTCCTCTGGGGGAGATGGAGGTTTTTAAATTTGCAGATGATGAGAGTTTCTGCAAGATCAATGTTAATATCCGCAAGCGGGATGTTTTTATAATTCAGCCCACCTGCAGACCGGTTAATGACAACCTGATGGAGCTTTTGATTATAATTGATGCCTGCAAGCGGGCAAGTGCCAGAAGCATTACCGCGGTGGTCCCTTACTATGGATATTCCCGCACGGATAAAAAAGACCAGCCCCGGGTGCCAATCACCGCGAAACTGGTAGCAGACCTGCTGACCGTTGCAGGGGCAAATCGGCTCATTTCTATTGACCTTCATGCGGAGGCAATTCAGGGATTTTTTAATATTCCAGTGGACCATCTTTATGCTCTTCCCATCTTCATTCATTATATTAAGGAGGAGCTGGGCATTGAGGATCTGGTAATTGTTTCTCCGGATGCTGGTGGAGTGGCACGGGCACGGGCGCACGCTAAACGTCTGGGAGCGGAACTGGCAATTGTGGATAAAAGGCGGGTGGGAAATCTGGACGAGACCGAGGTTTACAATGTGATTGGAGATGTAAAAGGGAAAAGATGTGTTTTAATTGACGATATTATTGATACCGCGGGAAGCATTACCAAAGCTGGAGAAGTTTTGAAGGAGAAAGGGGCTAAAGAGGTTCGGGCAATGGTCACTCATCCGGTTTTAAGTCCTCCGGCGGTGGAGCGGATTGAGCAGAGCCCCCTGGAAGAAGTAGTGGTAACAGATACCATTCCCCTTCCACCAGAAAAATACAGCAAAAAAATTACTGTGCTGACAGTTTCCGAGCTTCTGGCAGAAACCATCAAGCGGATTTTTTATGGGGAATCGGTTTCTTCTCTGTTTGTTTGAGGAGGTGGAAAATGACCGAACGAGAATTATGGGTGGAGCGGAGAAAGGAAACAGGAAAGGGACCAGCCAGAAGGGTTCGCCGGGAGGGGAAAATACCGGCAATTATTTATGGACCGGGAAGGGAGCCGGTTCCCGTGGTAGTTGACCCGAAGCAAATAATAAAAATTCTTCAAATTCCCACTGGAAAGAATACCATTCTTACCTTAAAAAGTTCGGAGCCAGAGCTGGAGGGAAGAAAGGTTTTGATTCGCGACTATCAGATTGACCCGATAATTGATGAGTTAATCCATATTGATTTAATGGAAGTTAAAGAAGACCGTCCGGTACGGGTTCAGGTTCCTATTCAACTGTTAGGCAAGCCCATCGGGGTAGAGAAAGGGGGGACTTTAGAAGAGCATATTCGTCAGCTGGAAATTGTTTGTTTGCCCAGCCAGATTCCAGAAGTGGTTAAGATAGATGTTTCGGAGCTGGATTTAGGAGATTCTATTCATATCCGGGATTTAAAGCTGGAGGGAATTAAAGTTTTAACTGAGGGACATTTGGCAATTGCCACTATGTTGGCACCTGCCCGATTGGAGGCAGAGGCAGAAGAAGGGGAAGAAGTAATGGAAGAGGAAGCTGAGGAGAAAGAGGCTCCTAAAACTCCAGAAACTGGCTCAGAAGCCTGAAAAATTAAGCTGTGAGGCTTATTGCAGGGCTGGGCAATCCAGGAAAGCGCTATCATCACACCCGCCACAATTTTGGGTTTATGGTCATAGATGAACTTGCCCGAAAGTATCGGGCAAGATTTTTCTTTCCCCGCTATAAGGGAAGAATTGCTCGGGTGAGGATAAATGAAGAGGAGATTTTACTGCTTAAGCCATATACTTATATGAACCGAAGCGGAGAGAGTGTGGCACGAGCAATGGAGCGTTTAAATCTTTATTCTGACCAGCTATTAGTAGTTCACGATGACCTGGACCTGGAGCTCGGGCAGATTAAGTTAACCTTTGCCAGTAAAAGCGCGGGACATAAGGGAGTGGAGTCGGTTATTGATCAGCTGGGCACTGATGAGTTTTATCGGGTGCGTCTGGGGATTGGCAAGCCTGAGGATGCTTCACAGGAGAGGATAGTGGATTATGTGCTCAGTCCCTTTTCTCCTCAGGAGTTAGAAAAGGTAAAAAATGAGATTCTTCCCCAGGCGATTCAGGCAATAGAAATTTTACTTACTCAGGGGCTGGAGCGGGCGCAGAATTTTGCTCATCGGAGAGATTGATGCCATATTCGGTGGGAATTGTGGGACTGACCAATGCTGGAAAAAGTACCATTTTTAATGCCCTGACTGCGCTCCAGGTTCCCTGCGAGCCATACCCATTTTGCACCATTGACCCTCATCGGGGACAGGTGCCAGTGTCTGACCCCCGGCTGGATAAACTTGCAGAGGTGGTCAAGCCGGAACGGGTAATTCCCGATCTAATTGAATTTGTGGACATTGCCGGGCTGGTTAAGGGGGCGCATAAGGGGGAAGGGCTGGGGAATCAGTTTCTGGCAGAAATTCGCCCGGTGGATGCCATTGCCCTGGTGCTGAGATGCTTTGAAAATCCGGAAGTAGCTCATCCAGAAGCAAGCATCAATCCAGTCAGGGACCTAGAAACAATTTTTTTTGAACTGGTGCAGAAGGATTTAGAGACCAGCCAGCGGAGGAAAGAAAAGGCGGAAAAAAGACTTCGGGTGGGTGATAAAGATGCCCAGAAAGAGGTGGAGCTTTGCGAGAGAATGATTAAGGCATTAGAGGATTTAAAGCCCCTGGCTGAGCTGGAATTTAATGAAGATGAGATGAAGATTTTGAACGAGATGAAGCCTTTAACCTTAAAGCCTCTGTTTATTATTGCCAATTTAGGGGAGGAGAGGCTGGAAGGAGGCGGAAAGCCTTATCTGGAGGAGCTTAAACAATATGCTCAGAGTCGGGGGCTTGCTCTGGTAGAATTTTATGGAAAAATAGAGGCAGAAGTTCATGAGCTGGAAAAGGAAGAGCAGGAGTTGTTTTTAAAGGAGATGGGCTTGGAGCGCTCTGGATTGGAGGAGGTTATTCGCACTGCCAGGCGAGTTCTGGACTTAATTACCTTTTTTACTGCGGTAGGAGGAAAGGAGCTGAGGAGCTGGTTGGTTCCTCGGGGGACTTCTGCGGTGAAGTCTGCGGGAAGGATTCATAGTGATTTTGAGCAGGGGTTTATCAAGGCAGAGGTGATCAGTTTTGATGATTTTATCAGGGTGGGCGGGGAGCAGGAAGCAAGGAAGCTGGGGCTGGTGCGGGTAGAGGGAAAGGATTACCGGGTTCAGGATGGGGATATAATTCATTTTAGATTTCGGAGTTAAGCGATGATTTTGGACCAGCTTAAGCAGGCAATTATTGAGATGAAGCCGGGGCAGAGCCAGAGCCTGGCAGAGCAGGCCTTAAAGCAGGGGCTTGCTCCTTTAGAGATTCTAAATCAGGCAATGATTCCTGCCCTCCAGGTGGTGGGAGAGAGATTTCGCAAAGATGAAATTTTTCTTCCGGAGGTGATGCTTAGTGCCCGTGCCTTTAAGAGCGCCTTTGAACTGATTAAGCCCAAGCTTCTGGAGGGGGACTATCAGCCCCGAGCCAGGGTGGTAATCGGCACGGTTTTTGGTGACGTCCATGATATAGGCAAGAACATTGTTTGTGCTCTGCTGGAAGGCAATGGCTATCAGGTAATAGATTTAGGGGTAAATGTATCGGCGGAGAAATTTATTTCTGCGCTTCGCGACCAGCAGGCAGAGATTCTTGGAATGAGCACGCTTTTAACCACCACAATGCCGGAAATGGCAAGGGTAATTGAGGTGTTAGAAAAAGAGGGCTTGAGAGATAAAGTTAAAGTAATTGTGGGCGGAGCACCGGTCAGCGGGGAATATGCTCAAAAGATAGGTGCAGACGGCTATGGTGAGGATGCCCAGCAGGGGGTGGAGATTATCAATCAATGGATGAAGAAATGATTTGAGGGGGATGGAATGGAAAAGAGCTGGCAGGAAAAATTTGACCGGGTCTGGAGGTTTCCAGAGCAGACCGCTAAGAGCTGGAAAGAAAGAACCGGGAAAAAGGTTCTGGGCTGGACCTTACCCGATGCTCCGGAGGAGTTAATCTATGCCTCGGGAATTTTACCAATGGCAATTTTAGCCCGGGGAATAGATTTTTCTCGGGCAGATGCTCACTTTCAGGGATTTGCCTGTTCCTATTCCCGAAGCCTGCTGGAGCTTATTGAACGAGGAGAGCTGGATTTTTTAGATGGACTGCTCATTGCCCACACCTGCGATACAATGCGAGCCTTTGACCTGGTGGTAAAGGAGATGGAAAGGTTTGAGCTATGTGAATCTTATCGGCTTCCACGAATTTATGCTAATCCTGCTTCCCGTCGGTATTTTCGTCAGGAGCTGGAGCGGATTCGTTCCCGCCTTTCTGAATTAAGCGGGCATTATCCAGATGCAGAAGAAATCCGTTCTGCCCTTAGGGTTTTTCAGCAATTAAAATCAGCTTTAAAAAATCTGAAATCCGAGCTGAAAAAAGGAAAAATTTCTGCCCGGCTGTTTTTTTCTGCTCTTCGGGCAGGAATGGTGGGGGATAAAGAAGAAGTTAGGCAAATGATTGAGCAGTGCCGGGAAGAATTGAAGAACAAAGAACCTGAACCGGAAAAGAAGTTCAAAGTGATTTTAGCCGGTAAGGTTGCAGAGCCGTTTGAGATTATTGAAGAGATAGAGAGAGCCGGCTTCTGGGTAGTTGATGACCTTCTGGCTCTGGGAAGCCGGTGGCTGTCCGCGGTTGCAGACCCGGAGCAGGAGCCAGTTGATGCCCTGATTCAGGCGCAGGAAAATAAGCTTCCTTTTGCTGGCTTGACCCATCAGAAAAGCTCCCGAGCGGAATGGCTGATTGAAAGGGTAAAAGAAAATCAGGCGCAGGGGGTAATTTATCTGCTTCAGCGTTTCTGCGAGCCTTATGAGCTGGAAGTGGTGGGAGTGGAGCAGGAGTTGAAAAATGCAGAAATTCCTTTCCTCCGCCTGGAAACCACCTATCAGCCCAGTTCCCTCCCAGCACTTCGCACCCGGCTGGATGCCTTTTATGAAATGCTTTCAGAATAGTCTCTAGGGAATGGTAAGAGAAAAGCCAGCTCCACCAGAATAATAATTCTTTCCATAAGCCTGATGAAAAAGCTTTCTTGCCCGGTCGCCAGAGCAGTGGCAGGGACATACCCGCTCCACCCCCAGCTCCTGAAACCGCTGGATAATCTCTTTAAGCTCCGGCTCGGTCTTTCCGAACAGATGGAATCCTCCAATCACCAGATAAATCTTTTCTTCCCCCATCTGCTTTTTGGCTTTCTCAATAATTTTTAAAATTCCCGGATGAGCACAGCCAGTGATGAGCACCAGCCCTTTTTCAGTTTTTATCCAGAGAGATTGTTCCGGGATGGCTCCGGGAAATTCTCCGCTGGAATAAATCCCCTCCATCAATGCGGTTTTTTCTTTAATCTCTTTCAGCTTTCCACCTGCATTGATAATCCCCTGTTTGAAGCTTTCCGGAAAGGATGCTGGAACCACAACCTCTATTCCGGGATGAGCCGAGACCAGCCAGGCAATTCCGCCGGTATGGTCATGATGAATATGAGAAAGAACCACCAGGTCAATTTCTTCGGGCTTGATTCCAGCTTTTTCCAGATTCTTTTTCAGCCGAATTCCGCTCTCCCCGGTATCAAAAAGAATGGTCTTTTTCGCTCCCTGAATCAAAAGAGAAAATCCCCAGCCATAGCTGAACCCGGGCTGAGAAGAATAATTGTCATAAATTACTGTTAATCTCATTTGATGGGGAGTTGCCAGCAAAATGCTCATTGCTAAAAAAAGCCCCATATATTTATTATATCACCTGCATTTAACTATTGCTACTTTATATTTTTTAAAATTTAAGTTTGCCCGGCTGGACCAAAATTGCACCAAAAACAGGGGTTTTCTTTAAACTTTGGAGCATTAATCATTAAAGAGAGTTTCTTGACAAGTTATGCTTTTGGGCTATCATTTTTAGAGTTCAGGCATCCAAAATAAAAAGCCAGAATAAAGGAGGGGAGAAATGGGGTTAAAAGTAGCGATTAATGGTTTTGGTAGAATTGGCAGATGCTTTTTCAGAATTGCCTATGATACTGACCTGGAAATAGTGGCGATAAATGATCTGGTAGATGCTGATACTCTGGCACATCTTTTAAAGTATGATTCTGTTCACGGTAAGTGGGAGGTGCCGGTTCGGGCAGAAGGGGATACTTTAATTGCTGGCGACCGCAAGGTAAAAGTGCTTTCCGAGCGAGACCCGGCAAATCTCCCCTGGAAAGATATGGGAGTAGATGTTGCGGTAGAAGCAACCGGGCTTTTCCGTAAGCGTCCTGATGCTCAGAAGCATCTTCAAGCCGGGGCAAAAAAAGTTTTAATTTCTGCCCCTGCTACTGACCCGGACATTACCATCGTGATAGGAGTTAATGATAAAAAGTATGACCCGGAAAAACATCATATTATTTCCAATGCTTCCTGCACCACCAATTGCCTGGCTCCGGTAACCAAAGTCCTGGATGATAATTTCAAGGTGCTGAAAGCCTTAATGACCACCATCCACGCCTATACCAATGACCAGAGAATTCTGGATTTGCCTCATAAGGATTTAAGAAGAGCCCGGGCCGCGGCTCTTTCTATGATTCCCACCACCACGGGCGCGGCAAAAGCGGTGGGAGAGGTTCTGCCTCATCTCAAGGGCAAGCTCCACGGTATTGCCATCCGGGTGCCTACTCCCAATGTTTCAATAGTTGACCTGGTGGCAGTTTTAGAAAAAGAGACCAGTGGGGAAGAAATCAATCAGGCATTCAAAAAAGCCAGCGAGGGCGAGCTGAAAGGAATTCTGGCTTATACTGAAGAAGAGCTGGTTTCAATAGACTTCAACCATACCAGCTATTCCGCAATTGTGGATGCGAAAAACACCCATCTGATTGATAAAAACCTGGTCAAAGTCCTTGCCTGGTATGATAATGAATGGGGTTATTCCAACAGGCTGGTGGAACTCTCTCAAAAACTCTTATAAATTTTTCAGGAGGCGGGCTTTGGCAATAAAGACCATTCGGGATTTTGACCTGCAAGTAAGAAGGGTTTTTGTCCGGGTGGATTTTAATGTTCCTCTGGATAAAAAGACCCAAACCATAACTGATGATACCAGAATCCGCTCTGCCCTGCCCACCATAAACTATGCCCTGGAGCAAAATGCTAAACTGATTCTTGCCAGTCATCTGGGACGCCCCAAAGGGAAAAAAGTAAAGGAGCTTTCATTACTTCCGGTTGCGGAGCGGTTAAGTGAGCTTATAAATCGGGATGTGATTTTCCCGGATGATTGCGTGGGAGATGGAGTGAAAAAAATTGTGATGGATCTGGAGCCGGGTCAGGTGGTGCTTCTGGAGAATCTCAGATTTCATCCGGAGGAGGAAGCTAATGACCCGGTTTTTGCTCAGAAGCTGGCGGATTTATCTGAGATTTATATCAATGATGCTTTTGGCACTGCTCATCGTGCTCACGCCTCCACCGCGGGAATGGCAAAGTATTTTAAGGAAAAGGGCGTGGGATTTTTAATGGAAAAGGAGCTCAGGTATCTGGGAAGGCTTTTAGAGAATCCGGAGCGTCCCTTTATTGCCATTCTTGGTGGTGCCAAGGTTTCAGATAAAATCGGGGTAATTCGGAACCTTTTAGCAAAGGTAGATGAAATTTTAATCTGCGGAGCAATGAGCTATACCTTTCTTTTAAGCCAGGGATATTCTGTGGGAAAGAGCCTGGCAGAGGAAGATAAAATCAAACTGGCAAAAGACCTTCTGGAGCGAGCAAAAATTCGCAATGTAAAAATCCTGCTTCCCATAGACCATATTGTTGCACCCCGGCTTGAGCCAAATGTTGAGCATAAAGTTGTTCCTTCCGAGCAGATTCCTCCTGACTGGATGGCTTTAGATATTGGTCCTCAAACTATTGAGCTATACAAAAAAGAGCTCAGCCGGGCAAAGACGATTTTCTGGAATGGTCCGGCTGGTGCCTTTGAAACTCCACCTTTTGACCGGGGAACAATTGAGCTGGCAAAGGCAGTGGCAGAATCCTCTGCTCTGAGCGTAATCGGTGGAGGAGATTCGGTCTCAGCGGTGCATAAGGCAGGAGTGGCAGAGAAAATTACTCATATCTCCACGGGCGGGGGAGCTTCTCTGGAATTTTTGGAAGGGAAAAAACTTCCTGGAATTCAGGCGCTGGAACAATGATTAAATTCAGTCAGGAGGGATAAGAATGCGCAAACCTTTTATTGCCGGGAACTGGAAGTTAAATCTTTCTGTAGAACCTGCTGTAGAGCTGGCAGGAGAGCTGGTGGAAAACCTGCGGGGAATTGAGGACATAGAGATAGCGATGGCTCCGGTTTTCACGGTTTTAAGTGCGGTAAATGAGGTAATTATTGGTTCTAATATTGGTTTATGTGCTCAGGATGTTTTCTGGGAGGAATCCGGAGCTTATACTGGCGAGGTTGGTCCTCAGATGCTTAAAGATGTGGGCTGTGCTTATGTGATTATCGGGCATTCTGAGCGTCGTCAGTATTTTGGCGAAACTGACCAGAACGTGAATAAAAAAGTCAAAGCGGTTCTGGCAAAGGATTTAGTGCCGATTATTTGCGTTGGAGAGAAGCTGGAGGAGAGAGAAGCAGGGAAGCCCCTGGAAGTGGTGGAAAGACAGCTTCGGGGAGCTCTGGATGGAGTGGTTCGCTCCGATGCGGAATCAGTGGTAATTGCTTATGAGCCGGTCTGGGCAATTGGCACCGGCAGGACCGCCACTCCGGAGCAGGCTCAGGAGGTTCATTCCTTTATCCGAAAGATTCTTTCCCAGCTTTACGATTCTGAGCTGGCAGAATCCATCCGGATTCAATACGGGGGCAGTGTTAAGCCGGAGAATATTGCGGAGCTAATCAAGGAGCCGGATATAGATGGGGCACTGGTGGGAGGAGCGAGCCTGAAAGCAGAAAGTTTCACCGCAATTATTCAAAACGCCCGTCAGGCTCTGGGATTAAAATAGCCTTCCTTGAATCCAGGAGTAATTAAATGCTATGGCTGGGGATAGATGTTGGCACGAGCGGTTTAAAAGCTCTTCTGGTCAATGAAGAGGGAGAGGTTGAGGCATCTTATACTGTTGAATACGGAATGAGCACTCCCCAGCCGGGCTGGGCAGAGCAGGAGCCAGAGAGCTGGTGGCAGGCTCTGGTTAAAGCCCTGGCTCAGCTTCGCTCTCAAATTCCCGAGCTAAAAGACCGTCTTCAGGGAATCGGTCTCACCGGGCAGATGCACAGCTCGGTTTTTTTAGATGAGAATTTTCAGGTAATTCGTCCGGCAATTCTCTGGTGCGACCAGCGAACCGCAGATGAATGCGAGGAAATTACCGAACGAATTGGTTTTGAAAGGCTGGTTGAACTTACCCTGAATCGGGCTTTAAGCGGATTTACCCTTCCCAAACTCCTCTGGCTGAGGAATAAGGAGCCGGAAAATTATGCCCGGCTTAAACATCTTCTGGTCTGCAAGGATTATATTCGCTTCCGCCTTACTCGCCAGCTTGCCACGGAAGTAAGTGATGCCAGCGGAACTTTAATGTTTGAGGTCCGGAATCGCTCCTGGAGTCAGGAGTTAATCCAGGAGCTGGGGATTAACCCGGAGATTCTGCCTACCTGCTATGAATCTACTGAAATTACCGGGGAGCTAACCAGTGTTTCTGCAAAGGAGCTGGGTTTAAAACCCGGGGTGCCAGTAGTAGGTGGTGGAGGAGACCAGCCCGCAGGAGCGATTGGAAATGGAATTGTAGAAGAAGGGCTGGTTTTGGTCTCTATTGGCACCAGCGGAGTGGTTTTTGCCTGCCATAATGCTCCTTTTTATGACCCCAAGGCACGGCTTCATTCTTTCTGTCATTCTGCTCCCGGGCTCTGGCATTCAATGGGGGTAATGCTCAGTGCTGGAGGTTCTCTCCGCTGGCTCCGAGAGGTGCTGAGGGAATTAAAGCCCGGGCTGGATTACCCTGAGCTTACCGCTCTGGCAGAAAAGATAACCCCGGGAGCTGATGGATTGTTTTTCCTTCCTTACCTGACCGGAGAACGCACCCCCCATTTTGACCCTTATGCCCGGGGAGTGTTTTTCGGGCTCAGTCTGGTTCATTCTCTTGGGCATATAGTTCGGGCGGTAATAGAAGGAGTGAGCTTTGGCTTAAAGGATTCGTTGGAAATAATGAAGGAGTGCGGGGTTAAGATTGAGCGAGTTTATTTAACCGGGGGCGGGGCAAGGAGCCAGCTCTGGGCACAAATTCTTGCAGACCTGTTCGGACTTCCGATTTACCGACTGGAGGTAGATGAAGGTGCCAGCTATGGCTCGGCACTTCTGGCAATGGTGGGCACCGGGAGATTTAAAGATGTCAAAGAAGCGGTTTCAAAAACTCTTAAGGTCAAAGACCAGATTGAGCCGAGCAAGGAATTTACCGGGATTTACCAGCGAGTTTATCAGAGCTGGGCTTCACTTTATCCTGATTTTTCTGAGCGTTTCCGAGCCTTTTATGTATAGGGGACAATCCGGGTCTTATTTTTCCTCATTTTGTTAATTTCTTTTTACACTTACACGGAATTTAAACAGGTTTTCCACAGGAATTCCCCAGCTTTTTCCATAACTATTGAAAAAATAGGGAAAAATTATTTTCAGTTGCTTGGCATATTTTTTGCTCTTTTAAAGGGGAGATAACTGAGGGTGGGTGGCTCCTTTAAATCGGAATCAAATTCAATTCATCTTGGCTGGAAAGGAGTGGAGAGATGTCATCAAAGGAAGTTCTGGTGGTGAGTGAGGATGAGTTTTTCATTAAGAATTTTAAGGAGCGGTTAAGACAGGAGGGATTTGGAGTTTACAGTGCTCAGAGTCGGGCAGGGATTTTTCGGATATTAAAAAAGCATCCGGTTCAATATCTGGTGTTTTTTCGGGATTTTTTTCTTTCCCACCAGCTTTTGGAGCATTTACGGGGATATTCCTCCCAGCTGGAGGTGTTAATTAAATCTGATTCCAATGGGCACTGGCTGGAGAGAATTTTTCCCGAGGAGATTTCCTGGAAGGTTTTTAAAGATACTGAGCATCTTATTCAAATTCTCAAAGAGGAAAAGAAACAAGAGGAAAACGAATTTAAGAAATTGGGTATTATTGGGGAAAGTTCCACGCTTCAAAATGTGCTGAAACAGGTTAAGAAGGTAAGTAAAACCAATTTGCCGGTGTTGATTATCGGGGAGAGTGGCACGGGAAAGGAACTTATTGCCCGGGCAATTCATTTTTTAAGTCCCAAATCCTGGGAGCCATTTTTAGCGATAAATTGTGCTTCCATTCCCGAGACCCTTCTGGAAAGCGAGTTATTCGGCTATGAAAGAGGAGCATTTACCGGTGCCTGGGAGAGCCAGCCGGGTAAGGTTGGAGCGGTGGGAGAAGGCACTTTGTTTCTGGACGAGATTTCCGAGCTGAGCCTTTCTTTGCAGGCGAAATTATTAAGATTGCTTCAGAATCGGGAATATATTCCCTTGGGGTCAAGTCGTTGCCGTTATGCATTATGCAGAATAATTACTGCCACCAATCAGGAGCTAACCAGACTGGTTCGTGAGGGGAGATTTCGCTCGGATTTGTTTTTCCGGCTCAATGTTTTTCCGATTCGGGTTCCCCCACTTCGGGAAAGGAAAGAGGATATTCCTCTTTTGGTGGAACATTTTCTTGCTCGGTTTAATCAGAAATATTCCTGCCAGGTGGAAGGAGTTAGTGAGGAAGTAATGGAGGCTTTGGTTAACCATCAGTGGGAGGGAAATGTGCGGGAGCTGGAGAATTTAATTGCCCGGCTGGTGCTTTTTAAGGAGAGAGGAATTATTGAGCTTGATGACCTTCCCGAAGAGTATAAACCACAGAGGCTCGCAAAAGCCCAGATGGTAAAAATAGACCTCCACGGAGATTTTAATTTTAAAAAAGCGGTGAATGAGTTTGAAAGTCAGCTAATTTTAGAAGCACTGGCTCGCACCGGCGGGAACAAAAATCAAGCTGCCCAATTACTCGGTTTAAAAAGAACCACCCTGATTGAGATGATGAAAAGGAAAGGCTTGAATTATTAGCCTCCCATATTCTCTTCCTGAGAAAATTTAGATTTCCATTTTTCTTTTTCTCTCCAGCCAGTTGTTTAATTTTTTGAACACAGGTTCTCCCTTTCCCAATTTTTCCCTCCAGATTTTGGTTTAGTTCTTACTCAGTCTGAATCAGTTCTGATTAGCGGAGTATAGTTATTTTTCTCTTTTCCTGGTTGGCATTTATCTTGCCCGATTAAATGAGCAGGAATGGGAAAGGAGAGAAAAAGCTTGAAGATTTTAGTTAGCGGAGCCAGAGAGAGGCTGGGAAGAACCACTTTAGCTTTAAATTTATCTCTGGGATTTTCCCGGCTGGGCAGAGAGGTATTTTTACTGGATTTAGACCCGGAGCATCCTGAGGGGCATCTTTCCGGTCTGGAGCTGGAAAAAGCTGGAGTGGGATATATTCAGGCTCCGGGGGCTTATAAAAGATTATTAAGCCAGAACCTTCCAGTAGCAGAGATAATAATCATAGACCCGGGAAGATTATTCAATTTTTCTTCTTATACAGGCAGGATAGACCTTCCCCTGATTGTTTCCCGTCCGCAGTTTTATTCCCTTACCGAGAGTTATGTTTTTGCCAAGATGCTGGCAGTGGCTCTGGGGCAGGCAGAAGTTTTTTTAGTGTTAAATCGGGTAAGGAGAAAAAGGGAGGCGATGGAAAGGCTTGAGCCTTTGTTTCAGGTATCTGAGCGATATTTTTCCGGGAGGTTAAAGCTTCTTGGATTGGTCTCGGAGATAAGCGGGAAAAAGAACTCTGGATTTCCCCTTATCAGTTTCTCGGGGGAGAGATTTACCCGGGAGATTTTGGAGCTGGTGAAGAGAATTGAGGAGAAAATCTGGATTCCAGATTTAAAAAATAAGGAGGTTAAATAATGAAGAGTTCTTTGGCAGAAAAACCTAGGGAAGAATGGAGCCCGGAAGAGAAGGAAGAGTTTATTGTTGAATATCTGCCTCTGGTTCGGGGGATAGCCCAGCGGATTTATTCTCGGCTTCCTGCCCATCTGGATTTGGAGGATTTGGTCAGCGCGGGAATTTTAGGGCTATTAGACGCGATGGATAAGTTTGACCCGAAGCGAAAGACCCGGTTTCGCACCTATGCGGAGTTTCGGATTCGGGGAGCAATTTTAGATGAGCTTCGGGCTCAGGATTGGTTTCCTCGTTCGGTTCGGGAGAAAATCAATCGCCTGGAACGAACGGTGCAGGGTCTGGAAAAATCTCTCGGGCGGGAGCCGAGTTTAGAGGAAATTGCTCAGGAGCTGGGCTTGGAGCTGGAGCAGGCAAGCTATTTATTAAGCAGATATGGGAATATGAATCTGGTGAGTCTGGAAGAAGTGCTCAATCTTGACCTGGTTAAAGAGAAAGAGATAGAAGACTGGCTCAGCTCTCCTAAAAGCGCCAATCCTTTTGAAGCCCTTTTGGGAAAGGAGTTAAGAGCGCTGATTTTAAAGGAGCTGGAGAATCTACCGGAGCAGGAGAGGCAGGTTCTGGGATGGTATTATCTGGAGAATCTCAGTTTAAAGGAAATAGCAGAAATTATGGGGGTGACAGAAAGCCGGGTGAGCCAGATTCATACCCAGGCAAGGCTCCGGCTGAAAAAGCGAATTAATTCACAAATTGCTTCGGGCCCAGGGAAAATTATTCCCTTCCCGGCAAAGGATAGAGCCAGCCAAAGTGATTCCCTAAGACCCCAGAAAAAGAGGAAAAAACTGCACAAAGATTTCGAGGTCGACCCGGAGTTCAACCGTGTCAGCTTCCATACAAAATTCAAAGGCGAACTGAAACCAGAAAAATTTACCGTGACGATAATAGACGACCAGGGACACAGCATTCTCAAGCTTGCAAGCGGAAAGAGGCTCCACGAAACGCTTTCCTGGGACTGGAAACTACCCGATGGGAGCTTTGCCGACCCCGAGCGAACCTATT